>NZ_DKJF01000080.1:0-63959 GCF_002454615.1 Pseudomonas sp. UBA6699 | reverse complement strand
CCGCGAAGCAGCCAGCACAGGAAAACCCGGCCATAGAGCTTGGCCACATCGATCCCCTTTTGGCCAGTTGCGTCGTTCTCCGCCACTGGCCCACCGCTGAAAATGGCCCCACGCCAGTCCCCACCGGAGAACAACAATGCTGACGATCTATTCCGATGATCACCGCCTGCACCATGGCCGCTGCGAGCTGATCGACGGCAAGCTGATGCCGTGTTTCGAAATGCCCTCGCGCGCTGACCATGTGCTCGACCAGGTCAAAAAACGCAACCTCGGTGACATCCAGGGCCCTACCGACTTCGGCCGCGCGCCCTTGCTGCGCATCCACAGCGCCGACTACCTGGACTTTTTCGAAGGCGCCTGGGCGCGCTGGGCGGCGCTGGGCCAGGAAGGCGACCTGCTGCCGTTCACCTGGCCTGCACGCACCTTGCGCCAGGTAAAACCCACCGGCCTGCACGGCGAGTTGGGCTATTACAGCTTCGATGCCGGTGCGCCGATCACCGCCGGCACCTGGCAGGCGGCCTACAGTGCCGCCCAGGTTGCCCTCACCGCCCAGGCAGCGATCCAGCAAGGCGCGCACAGCGCCTTTGCCCTGTGCCGCCCACCAGGGCACCACGCCGCCGGCGAAGTGATGGGTGGCTACTGCTACCTGAACAACGCCGCCATCGCCGCCCAGGCATTCCTCGACCAGGGTCGGCGCAAGGTTGCCATCCTCGATGTCGACTACCACCACGGCAATGGCACCCAGGACATCTTCTACTGCCGCAACGATGTGTTCTTCGCTTCGATCCACGGCGACCCGCAAGACGAATTCCCGTTCTTTCTCGGCTATGCCGACGAA
Organism: Pseudomonas sp. UBA6699; assembly: GCF_002454615.1. NCBI lineage: Bacteria > Pseudomonadati > Pseudomonadota > Gammaproteobacteria > Pseudomonadales > Pseudomonadaceae > Pseudomonas > Pseudomonas sp. UBA6699. The sequence continues at coordinate 63,121 of NZ_DKJF01000080.1, read as the reverse complement.
ACCGGCGAAGGCGCCGGCGAGGGCTGCAATATCAACTATCCGCTGCCCGCCGGCAGCGACTGGTCTGCCTGGAGCGCTGCCCTGGAAGAGGCTTGCCAGCGCATCGCCAGCTATGACGCCGACGTACTGGTGGTCTCCCTGGGTGTGGACACCTTCAAGGATGACCCGATCTCGCAATTCAAGCTGGACAGCCCCGACTACCTGGAAATGGGCAAGCGTATCGGCCAGCTTGGCAAGCCGACCCTGTTCGTGATGGAAGGCGGCTACGCTGTGGAAGAAATTGGTATCAACGCAGTCAATGTGCTGGAAGGTTTCCAGCGCGCCCAGCCAGGAGCCCGGTAATGGTCCGACTCAGGCGTCTGCTCGCCCCGTTCATCGCTGCCACCCTGTTCACCGGTGCCCTGCAGGCGCACGCCGAGCAGCGCACCCTGCGTGTGTATAACTGGTTCGACTACATCACACCGCAGACCTTGACCGATTTCCAGAAGGACAGCGGCGTCAAACTGATCTACGACATCTTCGACACCAACGAAGCGCTGGAGGCCAAGTTGCTCACCGGCAACTCCGGCTATGACGTGGTGGTGCCGTCCAACGTATTCCTCGCCAAGCAGATCGAGGCCGGGGTGTTCCAGCCGCTGGATCGCAGCAAGCTGCCGAACTGGCAACACCTGGACCCTGCGCTGATGAAGCTGATCGAGGCCAACGACCCAGGCAACAAGTTTGCCGTGCCCTACATGTATGGCACCGTGCTGATCGGCTTCAACCCGGCCAAGGTCAAGGCCGCGCTCGGCGATAACGCGCCGGTGGACAGCTGGGACCTGATCTTCAAGGAAGAGAACATCGCCAAGCTCAAGCAGTGCGGGGTAGCGCTGCTCGACTCGCCGTCGGAGATCCTGCCGCTGGCCCTGCAGTACCTCGGCCTGCCACCGAACAGCGATAAGCCGGCCGACTACAAGAAGGCCGAAGCGCTGATGCTGAAGATTCGCCCGTACATCACCTACTTCCACTCCTCGAAGTACATGGCTGACATGGCCAATGGGGATATCTGCGTGGCGGTGGGTTACAGCGGCAGCTTCTCGCAGGCTGCCAACCGCGCCCGCGAAGCGAAAAATGGTGTGACGGTCGACATGCGCCTGCCGAAGGAAGGCGCGCCGATCTGGTTCGACATGCTGGCGATTCCGAAGAATGCCGCCAACCCGGCAGACGCCCATGCATTCATCAACTACCTGCTGCGGCCCGAGGTGATTGCGCCGATCAGCGATTTTGTCGGCTACCCGAACCCCAACAAGGATGCCACCGACAAGGTGAGCCCTGCGATTCGCAACAACCCCAACCTGTACCCGACGGCGGAGGCGATGGCCAAGCTTTACACGCTCAAGCCGTTGCAGCGCGATGCGGAGCGGGCGCGAACCCGGGCCTGGACGCGGATCAAGTCGGGGACCTGACGCAGTTGGGGCTGCCTTGCAGCCCTTCGCGGATGAACCCGCTCCTACAGGATATGCGCCGCACCTGAGACCACCCGGCCATACCTGTGGGGGCGGGTTTACCCGCGAAGAGGCAGGCAGCCTCAACCCTTGCGCCACGCCTTGCGCAATTTCATCAATGCCGCGGCAATCTCACCCTCCGGGACCGCGGCAAACCCCAGCACCAGACCTGCACGCTTATCCACAGGCACTTCGCTGTCGGCCAGCCAGAAATTGCTCAATGCTGCCACTTCAACGCCGACCGCCTCTGCCTTGGCCACCAGCGCCTGCTCACGCGCAAAGTTATCCACAGACACCTTCACGTGCAGCCCAGCAGCCACTTCGGGCATGCTGCCCAGCCCGGCAATATCCACAGGCCAGCCGGCCTTGAGCACATTGCGCCGGCTCAACGCCGCTTTGCGCATGCGGCGAATATGCCGCTGGAAATGCCCACGGGCCATGAACTCGGCCATCACACACTGGCTGCTGACCTCCGAATGCCGTACTGCCAACGCCTTACCCTGGCTGAAGGCCTGTGCCAACTGCGCCGGCAATACCAGGTAACCCAAGCGCAGCGCCGGGAAGGCGATCTTGCCGAAGGTGCCCACGTACAACACACGGCCGGCCCGGTCGAGTGCAGCCAGCGGGGCCAGGGGCGCGCCACTGTAACGGTACTCGCCATCGTAGTCGTCCTCGATGATCCAGCCATCGTTGCGTTCTGCCCAGCCCAGCAACGCCAGGCGCCGGGCCAGGCTCATGGTTACCCCGGTCGGGTACTGATGGGCGGGCGTGACATAGGCCAACCGGCAACCCGGCAACTGGCCTAACCGTGCGCAATCCATACCCTCTTCATCCACCGGCACGCCGGCGACCTCAGCACCCGCCACTGAAAAGGCGTGCGCCGCCGCCCGGTAGCCGGGGTTTTCCACAGCCACCCGGTCGCCAGGCTGCAACAGCAACTGTGCACAAAGGCTTATGGCCTGCTGCGCGCCACTGGTGATCACTATTTGCTCAGCGGTACAGGTCAGCCCCCGCCAGCCGCGCAAGTAGGCAGCGATCAACTCGCGCAGTGCCGGTTCACCCGCCGGGTCGCCATAACCCAGCTGTGCAGGCGCAGCGTTACGCCAGAAACCCGCTTGCAGCTTGGCCCAAACGTCGAACGGGAACAGATCGAAGGCAGGTATACCCAAACGAAAAGCCCGCGGCGCGCCCTGTTTGGGGGGCGGCAGATGGTGATTTTTCAAGCGCTGCAAAGGCTCGCTCCAGCTGCGCGGGCTGGATAAATCCTCAGTATTTTCGTGGCCAAATGTGGATAAACCTGTTGATAACCCCCGGTATAACCCTGTGGACAGTTGTGTGGATAGTTTCGGCAGCCGGGTTACGTAGGTGCCGTCACCGACTCGGCTTTCGATATAGCCCTCCGCGTACAACTGGTCATACGCGCGCACCACGCTGTTGCGCGACAGCCCCAGCACGGCTGCCAGGTCGCGGGTGGCAGGCAGCCGTGTGCCGCTGCACAGCCGCCCGTCCAGCACCCGCTCGCGTAGCGCCTGGTAAAGCTGCTGGCTCAACCCGCGGCGGCGATCCAGCGAAATCCCGGCCGGGTCGAAAGGCAGGATGAGGGGCTTTTCGTGCATGGCATTGGACCTATGAAAACAGGCAGTAATGGCTCTTACCCAGAACCATTAGCCTGCCTAGGATGGGACCATTCGACAAGGACTCAGGCCATGTACAACAGTAAGCCTCACCAGGAACACGACCTCGCCCGGCTGCAGCGGCACATGCTCGACACGCGTCTGGCCGTGCTGGTCAGCCATGGCGAGCAGGGCCTGCTGGCAAGCCACTTGCCGGTGCTGCTCGACCCCGCAGAAGGCGAGTTCGGCACCGTATACGCCCACTTGGCCAGGGCCAACCGGCAGTGGCAGGACTTGGCGCAGGGGGCCGAAGCGCTGCTGGTGTTTCCCGGGGCCGATGCCTATGTCAGCCCCGGTTACTACCCAAGCAAGGCTGATAACCCCAAGGTGGTGCCAACCTGGAATTACCTGGCCGTGCACGCCTATGGGGTAGCCGACGTGATCCACGACGCCGAGCCATTGCTGGCGATTGTCAGCCGGCTCACCGACCGCCATGAGCACGGCCGCAGTGAGCCATGGCAGGTGAGCGATGCGCCCGCCGACTACATCGACGGCATGCTCCGCGCCATTGTTGGCATTCGCCTGCCGATCCAGCGGTTGCAAGGCGCGCGCAAGCTGAGCCAGAACCGCGCTGAGCAGGACATTGCCGGCGTGCGCGAAAGCCTGAGCGCCAGCCCCGATCACCTGGACAACCAACTTGCCGCGCACATGCGCCTTCTGTGAAGGAGTAGCCCAATGCCCAGCGTTACCCTGTGCCCTGTCACCGCTCAAGATCACGCCGCCTGGCATGCCTTGTGGCAGGCCTACCTGCACTTCTACGAAACCGAACTGGCCGATGACGTCAGCCTCAGTACCTGGCAGCGCCTGCTCGACCCCAACGAGCCAACCCATTCGGCCCTGGCCTGGGTAGATGGCACGGCCGTGGGCATGGTCAACTTCATCTACCACCGCTCCAACTGGAGCATCGAAAATGCCTGCTACCTGCAGGACCTTTACGTGCACAGCGCACAGCGGGGCCTGGGCATCGGCCGCCAGCTGATCGAACATGTCTATGCTGCAGCCAAGGCCGACAACTGCAACAAGGTGCACTGGCTGACCCACGAAACCAACGCCACCGCCATCAGCCTGTACGAGCAGGTTGCCGAGCGCCCGGGCTTCATCCAATTCCGCAAAGGGTTGTAGGCCACATGACTGACGCACTGCACTGGAAACCCGCCGCATCACCCAAGGCCGAGCCCATCGACGGGCGCTTCATCCGCCTGGAAAAACTCGACCCGGTGCGCCACGGCGACGACCTTTGGGCTGCCCTGCAAGGCCCGGGCGCCGACCCGGTACTGTGGGACTACCTGCCCTACGGCCCGTTTACCGAACGCGCTGCCTTCGACCGCTGGCTGCAAGGTAACGCCGCCGGCCACGACCCGCTGTATTTCACCGTGATCGACCGCGCCAGCGGCAAGGCTCAGGGCATCCTCAGCCTGATGTCGATCGTGCCTGACCATGGCCGCACCGAGATCGGCCACATCGCCTTCGGCGCGCCCATGCAGCGCACACCCAGGAGTACCGAGGCCGTCTACCTGCTGGCCAAGCTGAGCTTCGATCTCGGGAACCGCCGCCTGGAATGGAAGTGCAATAACGCCAATGCCCGCTCCAAGCGTGCAGCGCAGCGGTTCGGGTTCGTCTTCGAAGGGGTGTTCCGCAAGCACCTGGTGGTGAAGGACCACAACCGTGATACGGCGTGGTACTCGATTACCGATGATGAGTGGCCGCAGGTGGCGGCTGGCTTCGAGCGGTGGTTGAGTACCGAGAACCAGCGCCCGCAAGGGCAGGCACGAACGCTTGAAGCCTGCCGCAGGAACTGACCTGCACCACCGGTCACGGGCTCACGGGCCTATGATCGGTGCAGTGGCTTACCTGATCAGACTCGCGCGCCTGACAACCCCCATCTGCAAGCCAAATGGCTTGAACACGGCGTTCAACGAGTTCAGCGTGGGGTTACCACCGCCCTGCTCGATCTGGATCAGCGTACGCACGGAAATCTTGCACATGCGTGCAAACTGAGTCTGCTGCATCTTCGCCACCCCCACACGCAGCCGCCGCACGGCAGCACCCAGCTCAAGACTGCCGTTGGAGATACCTTCGCGTACTCCGTCGATCAGCAGCCCACGGGCATCGATGGAAACCGTCATGCCAACCCCCATTCAACCATCCGGCGCTCAAGCCTGCCCAGCGCAATTGCCGGGTGATTCATCACCGCATCAGGCAGCCCCAGGGCGGACAAGATATCCGGCAATGCCAACAGGTGCCGGGCATCCAGCCGCAGACGCTCAAAAGCTTCGCCCGGGTCGACAAATTCGGCCAGTGCAGCACAGGCAGCCTGCCAGTCGATATCGCCAGCCCGCTCTATCGAGGCTGGCCACTTCGTCGTTCGCGTTATCCCTTCCTGATCCATCACCATCGGTGCAAGGTCGTAGATCGGTGCGAGGCGCACGGTGTCACGGGTACGGATGATCGCAGTGTTATGCCCGTGGTTATCGGCATTACCCAGGATCTTGTTGATCAGGTCGCGCCGCAGATAATCGGCAACCAGGTCAGGCAGCTGCCTCCCCTGCCCGGCCAGTTTCCACACCGCGGCAAGCGCCTCGATCGCCTCCAGGTGCCCCAATCGGCTGCCAGGCTCGGTCACGCCACACAGGGAGTACATCGACTCCACGGCAAAGCGTTGCACACCCTGCGCGCAAACCTGCCGGTCGAAGCGTTCCAGCCACAGGCTGGGCTTGGAGCCTTCTTCCAGCGCCATGTATTCAGTGGCCACCGTTTCGATGCCAAGCTGCTGCAACGCCTTGTAGTAGAGCTACTCGGCCCGCAGTATCTGCTGATCATCAGCCAGTGCCTGGTTCCTGGCGAACTTGATGAACCAGTGACGCCGGGCACGTTCATCCGCCAGCACCGCGTCCGGATACAACAGGCCGTTTTCTGCCTCGGTCATCAACAGCTTTGGCGCCTCCCCACCGGCGCCTATCGCGCCACCGATGGCCGCACCTCGCTCATAGGCGTATTCGAGAAACCGTTGATCGCGGGTGATCACATCCTGATGGGCAAACCCGATGGGGTCGGCATAATCCAGTAGCTCAGCCGACTCCTTGATGCGCAGGGTGCCGATTGGCGCCGGAGTGGACCGCCCCAGGAGAAACAGGTCATCCCCCATGCCTTCTGGTTTCTCACAGCCGATATGCCGGAGCAGGAAGCGGTTGGCGGCACCAGCGGGTGCGATGTCGTAAAGGAACGCGGGAGCATGCTGCAGACGATGAGAACCAAAATCCACCGGCAGCCTCGCGCTTGCCGCCTGGCAGAACAGGCTGTCGTATGCCTCCAGATGGGTTTTGACGTACTCGGAGGTATAGCCGAACTCGCAGGGGCTGGAGAGGCCCTTTTCAGGCTCGACAAAGGCGATGGCAACAGCATCATGCCACTGCGCCTGATCATGGAGTTGAAGCGTGAGTCTGTACATTGTTCACCTGCAATTTACCGCATGCGGACAACCGACTCGGTTGATGAATCTGCATCATAGTGCAGATTCCCTGATGTTTCAGTGTAAATTCTGCAATTTAATGCAGATATGGACCAAGATTCACGCTATTCCTGCATTAAGATGCATATTCAAGCTCAAAAAAAAGGGGAGCATCCGCTCCCCAGAGGTAAACCGCTTGTAGATGAGGGCCTGTATCAGCCCTCGATCTCGATCAGGATCTCGCCCGGTGTAACGCGATCGCCCTTGGCCACGTGGATGGCCACGACCTTGCCGGCGATGGCCGCCTGCACTTCGGTCTCCATCTTCATGGCTTCGGTGATCAGCACCGCCTGGCCTGCCTTGACCATGTCACCTTCCTTGACCAGCACATCGACGATGTTGCCGGGCATGGTGGTGCTGACGTGGCCTGGGGCGCTGGCCTGCTTGCGCTTGCTGCTGCCGCCGCCGACAAACTCGTTGAGCGGCTCGAACACCACCTCTTCCGGCATGCCATCGATCGACAGGTAGAAGTGGCGTTTGCCTTCGGCCTTCACACCCACACCGGTGATGTCGACGCGGTAGGTTTCACCGTGCACATCGATGACGAACTCGGTCGGTACGCCTTCACCGCCTGGGGCGGCAGCCACACCGGCTTCCGGAATCGGCAGCAGGGCTTCCGGGGTCAGGGTGCCGGCTTCGCGCTCTTCGAGGAATTTGCGCCCGATATCCGGGAACATGGCGAAGGTCAGCACGTCTTCTTCGCACCGGGCCAAGGCACCGATATCGCCACGCAGCTTGGTCATCTCCGGCTTGAGCAGATCGGCCGGGCGCACGTCGATCACCTCTTCGCTGCCGATGGCCTGGCGGCGCAACTGCTCGTTGACTACGCCCGGGGCCTTGCCGTAGCCGCCCTGCAGGTAAAGCTTCACCTCGTTGGTGATGGTCTTGTAACGCTCGCCGGCCAGCACGTTGAAGAACGCCTGGGTACCGACAATCTGCGAGGTCGGGGTGACCAGCGGCGGGAAGCCAAGGTCTTCGCGGACCCGCGGAATCTCGGCCAGCACCTCGTTCATGCGGTTGAGGGCGCCCTGCTCCTTGAGCTGGTTGGCCAGGTTGGAAATCATCCCGCCGGGAACCTGGTTGACCTGCACGCGAGTATCCACCGCGGTGAATTCGCTTTCGAACTGGTGGTATTTCTTGCGCACCGCGTAGAAGTACAGGCCGATTTCCTGCAACAGCTCCAAGTCCAGGCCGGTGTCGAACTCACTGCCCTTGAGCGCAGCGACCATCGATTCGGTACCTGGGTGGCTGGTGCCCCAGGCGAAGCTGGAAATGGCGGTGTCGATGTGATCGGCGCCGTTTTCCACTGCCTTGAGCTGGCACATGGCAGCCAGGCCAGCCGTGTCGTGGGAGTGGATGAACACCGGCAGCGACTGCTCGGCCTTCAGGGCCTTGACCAGTTCACCGGTGGCGAACGGCGTCAGCAAGCCGGCCATGTCCTTGATCGCGATCGAGTCGCAACCCATGGCCTCCATCTGCTTGGCCTGGTTCACGAAGGCTTCGATGGTGTGCACCGGGCTGACGGTGTAGGCAATGGTGCCCTGGGCGTGCTTGCCAGCGGCCTTGACCGCCTCGATGGCCACGCGCAGGTTACGCACATCGTTCATGGCGTCGAAAATACGGAATACATCGATGCCGTTGACTGCCGCCTTGGCCACGAAGGCCCTGACCACGTCGTCGCTGTAGTGGCGGTAGCCCAGCAGGTTCTGGCCGCGCAGGAGCATTTGCAGGCGGGTGTTGGGCAGCGCGGCGCGCAGCTTGCGCAGGCGCTCCCACGGGTCTTCCTTGAGGAAGCGCACGCAGGCGTCGAACGTGGCACCGCCCCACACTTCCAGCGACCAGTAGCCGACCTTGTCGAGCTTTTCGCAGATCGGCAGCATGTCTTCGGTACGCATGCGGGTGGCCAGCAAGGACTGGTGGGCGTCGCGCAGGATCGTGTCGGTTACGTGAATTTTCTTGGACATTGTTATCTCCTCGTAGCGGCAAGCTTGAAGCTACAAGCTGCTAGAAAAAGCTGATCTGCTTCTACTTGCAGCTTGCCGCTTACAGCTTGCTGCTGCATTCATAGGCCTGCGTGGGCGGCGATGGCAGCGGCGATGGCCAGGGCCAGCTCTTCGGGTTTGCGCTTGATCGAGTAGTTGGTCAGTTCAGGGTGGCTTTCGACGAAGCTGGTGTTGAACTGGCCGCTACGGAATTCCGGGTTACGCAAAATTTCCTGGTAGTACGCAGCGGTGGTCTTCACCCCTTGTACACGCATGTCATCCAGGGCCCGCAGGCCGCGGTCCATGGCTTCTTCCCAGGTCAGCGCCCAGACCACCAGTTTCAGGCACATGGAGTCGTAGAACGGTGGAATGGTGTAGCCGGTATAAATCGCCGTGTCGGTGCGCACGCCCGGGCCGCCAGGGGCGTAGTACCGGGTGATCTTGCCGAAGCTGGGCAGGAAGTTGTTCTTCGGGTCTTCGGCGTTGATACGGAACTGCAACGCGTAGCCGCGGTGGTGGATGTCTTCCTGCTTCACCGACAACGGCAAGCCTGAAGCAATACGGATCTGTTCACGGACGATGTCGATGCCGGTGATTTCCTCGGTGATGGTGTGCTCCACCTGCACCCGGGTGTTCATTTCCATGAAGTACACCTCGCCATCGGCGAGCAGGAACTCCACGGTGCCGGCGTTTTCGTAGTCCACTGCCTTGGCAGCGCGCACCGCCAGGTCGCCGATATAGGCGCGCTGCTCAGGGGTGAGCTGTGGGCTTGGGGCGATTTCGATGAGCTTCTGGTTGCGGCGCTGGATCGAGCAGTCGCGCTCGAACAGGTGCACTACATTGCCGAAGCTGTCACCGAGAATCTGCGCCTCGATGTGCTTGGGGTTGACGATGCACTTTTCCAGGAAGACTTCGGCCGAGCCAAATGCCTTGGTTGCTTCGGAAATGACCCGCGGGAAGTTCTGCTCCAGTTCTTCACGGCTGTTGCAACGGCGGATACCACGGCCACCGCCACCCGAAGTGGCCTTGAGCATGACCGGGTAACCGATGCGGTCACCTTCGCTCAGGGCTTCGTGGATATCGGCAACGTTACCTTCGGTGCCCGGGGTTACCGGCACACCGGCGGCGATCATGGTACGGCGTGCTTCGGTCTTGTCGCCCATGCGGCGAATCACGTCGGCGGCCGGGCCAATGAACTTGATCCCGCGTTCGGCGCAAATCTCTGCCAGCTCGGCATTTTCCGACAGGAAGCCATAGCCCGGGTGCAGGGCATCGCAACCGGTTTCCACCGCCAGGTTCACCAGTTTGCGCGGGTTCAGGTACCCGGCCAGCGGCTCGGCACCAATGCTGTGCGCCTCGTCAGCACGCTTGACGTGCAGGGCGTGGCGGTCGGCGTCGGAATAGATCGCAACCGAGCGAATGCCCATCTCGGCGCATGCACGCACGATCCGAACTGCGATTTCACCTCGGTTGGCGATCAGGATTTTTTTTATCACTGGAGTCTTCCCAAAGCCGTAGGAACAGTCGAGCCGGTTCTACCGGTCGGCGCGTGACCAGACGTTGCTGGCCAGTCGCGTATTCACCCTAGCGCCATGGGTTGATAAACAAAAATCAATATTTGTTAGGGGCTGTATTAGCAAAAGCTTATAGTTGGGTAACAAGGTATTGCCGATGAGCCGACAACTATGCGTAAGTCCTTGATGCGTATGACTTTACGACAATTGCAGATCTTCAACGAAGTGTGTGATTTGCGTTCGTACAGCCGCGCTGCGGAAGAAATGGCGCTCACACAACCCGCCGTTAGTCTACAGATCCGGCAGCTCGAAGAGCTGATAGGCCAGCCACTGTTCGAGTACGTTGGCAAGAAACTCTACCTGACCGAAGCAGCCGAGGCCCTGCAGCGTGCCAGCCGAGATATCTTCGGCCGGCTGGAGAGCCTGGACATGCAGCTGTCGGACATGCAGGGCTCATTGCAAGGTCAGTTGAAGCTGGCGGTCGAGTCCAGTGCCAAGTACTTCGTTCCGCACTTGTTCGCGGCCTTCAAGCAACGTCACCCGGAGGTCAACCTGACCTTGACGGTGGTCAACCGTGCCCAGGCCATTCGGCGGCTTTCCGACAACCGCGATGACCTGATCATCATGTCCATGGTGCCCCAGGACATGGGCCTGGAGTTTCTGCCTTTCCTCAACAACCCGATCGTGGCCGTGGCGCCGCCACAGCATCCGCTGTGCAAGCTGGAGCAGCTGCGCCTGCAGGATCTGGAACCGCATACCCTGCTGGTCCGCGAGCAAGGCTCAGGGACGCGCAAGGCGTGCGAGGAGTACTTCAAGGACAAGCGTGTGCATTTCACCCAGACCCTGGAAGTGGCGTCGGCCGATGCCCAACGCGAATGCGTGATCGCAGGTCTCGGGGTGGCGTTGCTGACCCGCCACGCGGTGAACCTGGAACTGGCCACCGGCGTGCTGACCGAACTGCCGGTGGAAGAGCTGCCCCTGTACCGCAGCTGGTGCGTGGTGCAGGCCAAGGCCAAGCGCCAGTCGCCGGTGGCCTTGGCGTTTCTGGCGTTCATCCGCGGCGAACGTGCGCTGATCAGCGGGCTTGTTGAACGTTTTTCGGGGAGGCTGCCGCAGACGCCTGCCACACCGTGAGCGCTTGCAGGTCTGGGTAGTCCGCCAGCTCGCGGAGCAATTGACGCTGGTCGCAATAGCTTTCGATCGCCCGCCGGTATTCCATGCGGCGCTGATCCTTTTCCTGCTGCTTGCGAGCCTTGGCGCTGGGTTGATACGTACCGTCGAAGTCACGAGCCATTGCCTGTCTCCCAGATAGGATGCGGGAGCTTCAGACTGGCCTGGCAGGTTTACGGTTTAGCGGTGAAATGGTGACAAAACAGTGAAATCTGCTTTGCCGGTGCCGGCCCCTTTCGCGGGCAAGCCCGCGAAGGGGCCGGCACAGACTGAATTCAGTCGTCTGTAGCCTTGATCGACTTGGGCGACAAACGCAGGCTGCGCAAACTGCGTTTCACGCTTTTCAGGTGGTTGACCAGGCTCGGCCCACGCGCCATGGCCACACCCATGGCCAGTACGTCGATCACCACCAGGTGGGCAATGCGCGAGGTCAACGGGGTATAGATTTCGGTGTCTTCATGCACGTCGATCGCCAGGTTGACCGTCGACAACTCGGCCAGCGGTGTCTGGCTAGGGCACAGGGTAATCAGGTTGGCCCCGCTCTCGCGTACCAGGTTGGCGGTGATCAACAGGTCCTTGGAGCGGCCGGACTGGGAGATACACACGGCCACATCGCCCGGCTTCAAGGTCACCGCCGACATGGCCTGCATGTGCGGGTCGGAATACGCCGCCGCGCTCAGCAGCAGGCGAAAGAACTTGTGCTGGGCATCTGCCGCTACAGCCCCCGAGGCACCAAAGCCGTAGAACTCCACACGCTGGGCCTGCGCCATGGCGCTCACCGCCTGCTGCAGCGCCAGCGGGTCGAGGTGCTCGCGCACCTCCATCAGGGTGTGCAGGGTGGTGTCGAAGATTTTCAGGCTGTAGTCGGCGACCGAGTCGTCTTCGTGGATGGCGAACTGGCCGAAGCTGGCCCCGGCGGCCAGGCTCTGCGCCAGCTTCAGCTTGAGGTCCTGAAAGCCCGTGCAACCGATGGCCCTGCAGAAACGCACGATGGTGGGTTCGCTGATACCTACGCTGTGCGCCAGGTCGGCCATGGAGCTGTGCATGACGGCAGCCGGGTCGAGCAGCACGTGGTCGGCCACTTTCAGTTCCGATTTGCGCAGCAGGTGGCGCGATTGGGCGATATGTTGCAACAGATTCACGGGCTGGACTCGGTTATGATCGGCTGGCCGGGTTGTAGCTTTCTTGTAGTTATACTACATGGACGCCAACCCGCCCAGTTAAACGAACGTGGAGAGTGGTGGTTTGACTATTCCTTGCGACATTCTGGTATTCGGCGGCACCGGCGATCTGGCCCTGCACAAACTGCTTCCGGCGCTCTACCACCTGTTCCGCGAGGCCCGCCTCAACCCTGCAGTACGCGTCATCGCACTGGCCCGCCGCAACCTGCCACGCAATGACTACCTGAAGCTCGCCGAGCGCCACTGCCGGGCACAGGTTGCCCTTACCGACTTTGACGAAGAAGTGTGGCAGCGTTTTTCCGCACGCCTCGACTACTTCCCCATGGACGCGTCACAGAGCGCCGACTTCGGCCGCCTGGCGCGCTACCTGGGTGAACCCGGCGGGCTCACGCGCATCTTCTACCTGGCCACCGCACCCAAGCTGTTCGTCCCCATTGCCAACCACCTGCACACCGCCGGCCTGGCCGACGGCGAAGCACGCATCGTGCTGGAGAAGCCGATCGGCCACTCGCTGGAGTCGGCCACCGCCATCAACGAAGCGATTGGCGCGGTGTTCGAAGAAACCCAGGTATTCCGTATCGACCACTACCTGGGCAAGGAAACCGTGCAAAACCTGATGGCGCTGCGCTTTGCCAACGCCCTGCTGGAGCCGGTGTGGCGCAACAACCAGGTCGATCACGTGCAGATCAGCGTGTGCGAAACCCTGGGTGTAGAGAACCGGGGCGGCTATTACGACAAGGCTGGCGCGATCCGCGACATGCTGCAAAATCACTTACTGCAGTTGCTGTGCCTGGTGGCGATGGAGCCGCCCGCGCAGTTCGAGGCCGAAGCGGTACGCGATGAAAAAGTGAAAATACTGCGCGCGCTCAAGCCGATCACTGGCCAGGACGTGCAGGACAAGACGGTCCGTGGCCAATACGGCCCGGGCCGCATCGGCGGCCAGGAAGTGCCGGCCTATTACTTCGAAAAAGACGTCGACAATGACAGCGACACCGAAACGTTCATCGCCATCGAGGCACACATCGACAACTGGCGCTGGGCTGGCGTGCCGTTTTACCTGCGCACGGGCAAGCGCATGGCACGGCGCTCGTCGCAAATCGTTATTCAGTTCAAACCGGTGCCCCATGAGCTGTTCAACGGTGGCCAGGTGAACCAGCTGCTGATCCAGTTGCAACCAGAGGAACGCATCAGCCTGCGCATGATGACCAAAAGCCCAGGCAAGGGCATGCGCCTTGAGCCGGTCGACCTCGACCTGAACCTGGCCCAGGTTTTCAGCCAGACCCGCCGCTGGGAGGCTTACGAGCGCCTGTTACTGGATGTGCTGGAGGGCGACTCCACGCTGTTCATGCGCCGTGATGAAGTAGAAGCCGCCTGGGCCTGGATCGACCCCGTGATCAAGGGCTGTGAAGAACACTTCCAGGCCCCACGCCCGTATTCGGCTGGCAGCAACGGGCCAGAGCAGGCTACCAGCCTGCTGGCACGCCATGGCAGGGTCTGGCATAGCTGAAAAGTTTCATGCTGTGGCTGGGCTGGGGCTTGTTGCACGCTCTGGTCGGAAGGCGCATTTCGCCCTTCGTACTAATGGAGCTGCAGACATGATCAACAGCAAGAACTGGAAAGCCCAACATGACAGGATGCCCCCAGGGGCGCGGGTGCGGGTTGCAGGTACCGTCACCGTCGCCAACCCTGGCGTCGACCCCGTGCTGGTCAAGCGCGACGGGCAACCGGGTACCCTGGCCCTGGACCTGGAATTGAAATCGGAAGGCGGCAGCTTCATCCAGGTGTTGTGTGACAAGGAGGTGCATTTCGAGATGCCAACCGGCACTGAAGCCATCGCCAGCGTGGAAATTTTCCACGAAGGCACGCTGCTTGCCGAGATCGACGAAATCCTGATCACTGCTTGATTTCGCTGACAACCGCCACGTCGGCTTGCACGCCCGGCGCGGCGGCCTTGCGCATGCACCGTTCGGCGCTTGGGCAGGTGAGTATTTATACAGTACCATTTACCCCTTCTCAGCCGCGCCCTAGAATGGCCGGATGCACACAGACGACCTCTCCCTCCTGCTGAACTCCCTCAACGATGCCCAACGCCAGGCCGTAGCGGCCGCGCTTGGGCGTCAACTGGTGCTTGCCGGCGCCGGTTCCGGTAAAACCCGCGTGCTGGTGCACCGTATCGCCTGGCTGATCCAGGTAGAGCAGGCCTCGCCGCACTCGATCCTGTCGGTGACGTTCACCAACAAGGCCGCCGCGGAAATGCGCCAGCGGATCGAGCAATTGCTGGGCATCAACCCAGCTGGCATGTGGGTCGGCACCTTCCACGGCCTGGCCCATCGCCTGCTGCGGGCACACTGGCAGGAAGCGCGGCTGGTGCAGAACTTCCAGATCCTCGACAGCGACGACCAACAGCGCCTCATCAAGCGGGTGATGCGCGAGCTGGGCCTGGATGAACAGAAGTGGCCGGCCCGCCAGGCCCAGTGGTTCATCAACGGCCAGAAGGACGAGGGGCTGCGCCCGCAACATATCCAGGCCGGTGGCGATCTGTTCCTGGCCACCATGCGCGAGGTGTATACCGCCTACGAGCAGGCCTGCGAACGCGCCGGGGTGATCGACTTTTCCGAGCTGCTGTTGCGCGCACTGGACCTGTGGCGTGACCACCCCAGCCTGCTGGAGCATTACCAGCGGCGCTTCCAGCACGTGCTGGTCGACGAGTTCCAGGACACCAACGCCGTGCAGTACGCCTGGCTGCGCCTGTTGGCGCGCGGTGGCGCCAGCCTGATGGCGGTGGGCGATGACGACCAGTCGATCTACGGCTGGCGCGGTGCCAAGATCGAGAACATCCACCAGTACACCGCCGACTTCCCCGACGCCGAAATGATCCGCCTGGAGCAGAACTACCGCTCCACCGGCGGCATCCTCAAGGCTGCCAACGCGCTGATTGCCAACAACAGCGGGCGCTTGGGCAAAGAGCTGTGGACCGACCTGGGTGAAGGCGAACCCCTGACCCTGTACGCGGCCTACAACGAGCACGACGAAGCGCGCTACGTGGTGGAAACCATCGAAGGCCTGATCAAGCAGGGTAACGCGCGCAACGACATCGCCATCCTGTACCGCTCCAACGCCCAGTCACGGGTGCTGGAAGAAGCCTTGCTGCGCGAACGCGTGCCGTACCGCATCTATGGCGGCCAACGCTTCTTCGAGCGCGCCGAAATCAAGAACGCCATGGCCTACCTGCGCTTGATCGAAGGGCGTGGCAACGATGCCGCACTGGAGCGGGTAATCAACGTACCCCCACGCGGCATTGGCGAAAAAACCGTCGAAGCCATCCGCGAGCACGCCCGCCACAGCCAGCTTTCCATGTGGGGGGCCATGTGCCAGCTGATCGCCGCCAAGGCGTTGAAAGGCCGCGCCGCCAGTGCTCTGGGGGCCTTCATCGAACTGATCGAAGGGCTGGCTGCCAAGGTTGCGGACATGCCGCTGCATACCATGACCCAGACCACCATCGAGCAGTCCGGGCTGATTAGCTATCACCAGGAAGAAAAGGGTGAAAAGGGCCAGGCACGGGTAGAAAACCTTGAGGAACTGGTCAGCGCAGCGCGCAACTTCGAATCCACCGAAGAAGATGCCGACCTCTCTCCGCTCTCGGCTTTCCTCGGCCATGCTTCGCTGGAAGCCGGCGACAGCCAGGCGGACGAACATGAGGACAGCATCCAGCTGATGACCTTGCACAGCGCCAAGGGCCTGGAGTTCCCCTACGTATTCCTGGTCGGCATGGAAGAAGGGCTGTTCCCGCACAAGATGAGCCTCGAGGAACCTGGCCGCCTGGAAGAGGAACGTCGCCTGGCCTATGTCGGCATCACCCGTGCGATGCGCCAACTGGTCATGACATATGCCGAGACACGCCGCCTGTATGGCAGCGAAACCTACAACAAGGTGTCGCGCTTCGTTCGCGAAATTCCACCGGGGCTGGTTCAGGAAGTACGCCTTTCCAACAGCGTCAGCCGCCCGTTCGGCGCCCCCAAGACAGCCACCAACAGCCACCTGTTCGACAATGCCAACATCCCGCAAACCGCCTTCAACCTCGGCCAGCGGGTGCAGCACGCGGTGTTTGGCGAAGGTGTGATCCTCAACTTCGAGGGCTCCGGCGCCCAGGCACGGGTGCAGGTGAATTTTGCCGAAGGCAGCAAATGGCTGATGCTGGGGTATGCCAAACTCGAGGCGATCTGACGCCTGTGCCAGTACCGTTCCTTGCAGTGGCTGCCTTTTTGGGGGCGCGCTCAAGGGCGGTGGTGCCGGCGTTGTAACATTCAGGCAAAAGCTGGAAACATTATGTCGCTGGTCATGTGCCCGGGAACCTGTGCACCATGACGCGCGTGCAATCCACAACAGGGGATATCCCAATTATGCAACGTTTTCTTAGCATCGCACTGGCGCTTTGCGTCGGCCTGACGCTGAGCCTGGACGCCAACGCCAAGCGTTTCGGCGGCGGCAAGAGCTCGGGCTCCGCGCCTATTCACCAGACCCGCCAGGCCACACCAACCGCGCCAGCCGCCGCGCCGACCGCACCTGGTCGTGCCGCCCCGGCCGCCAGCGGTGCTTCGCGCTGGTTGGGCCCACTCGCTGGCCTGGCCGCCGGCGGCCTGCTGGCGTCCATGTTCATGGGCGACGGTTTCGAGGGCTTCCAGATCATGGACTTCCTGATCGTGGCGCTCATCGCCTTCCTGGTGTTCCGCTTCATTGCCGCGCGTCGTCGCCAGCAACAACCGCAAATGGCCATGCCAGGCCACGCGCCGATGCAGCGTGAAGCCCACGGCCAGCCTGCACAGCCGTCGGTGTTCGGTGGTTCGGCCGCGCCTGCCGCCGCCCCGGTGATCAACGCACCTGCCTGGTTCAACGAACAGAGCTTCCTGGCTGCCGCTCGCAACCACTTCCAGTCGCTGCAGCAGCACTGGGATGCCAACGAGATGGACAAGATCGCCGAGTTCGTCACGCCGCAGATGCTTGAGTTCCTCAAGCGTGAGCGCGCCGAGTTGGGTGATGGCTTCCAGTCCACCTACATCGATAACCTCGAAGTGCAACTGGACGGCGTCGATGACCGCCCAGACCGCACCGACGCCACCCTGACCTTCCGCGGCGTGTCGAAAAACTCGCGCTTCGACCAGGGCGAACTGTTCAGCGAAAGCTGGCACATGGTGCGTGCCCCAGGTGAGAACCAGCCTTGGCTGGTAGCCGGTATCCGTCAAAACAGCTAACCGCTGCGCGCCGTACCAAGAACCCCGGGCTTGCCCCGGGGTTTTTGCTTTTGTCAGAGTGGCCTACTAGGGTATAACGCGCAAAGTTGTCATCTAGGTCAGAGGAAGTGAACCGTGGAAGAAGTGATCGAACAACTCCGTGAAGCCAACGAGCCGGTGCCGGTACCTTTGGAGCTTCCCGATGAGGACCAGCTGGTAGAGATAGAAGAGCAGCTGTTCATCAACATTCCATACGTGTTCAAAGAGTTTTTGCTGACTGTGAGCGATGTGGTGTACGGCTCACTGGAGCCTGTAACTTGTACCGATCCACAGTCGCACACCTACCTGCCCGAGGTGGCAGCCAACGCCTGGGATGCGGGCGTACCGCGTGAGCTGATCCCGTTGTGCCAGGACGGCGCCAACTACTACTGCGTAGAGGAAGATGGCACCGTGGTGCTGTGGGATGCCGAGGAAGAGCTGGTCGGTGAGGACAGCTGGGAATCGGTATGGCACTGGGCACGGGATGTGTGGCTGGAAAGCTGATCTTCCCCACCAATTCCGGTGCAGCGGCGCCTACAGGTACCCACAACGGCCAAGCGTGTGGTGAACCGGTAGGCGCCGCTGTCGCTGCGGCCGGGTGGCACTCAGTGCGAGTTCTCGCGGCTGTTCTCCAGCGTTTCCAGCAAGGCGATCTGCATGCGCGTGTGCACGCGAATGAGCCAGCGCCACAGCAAGGCCACCACCACCGCAGCGACCACGGCAATCACCAACAGCAATTCGTTGGTCGGCAAGATGCTCGCTGACAATGCCGACAGCAGCAGGAAAATCACCAGTAACGACAACAGCGGAATCACTTCGGCAATCACCCGCCGCACCCGCTGGGTATGCCGCCCGGCCATTTCCGGCTTCACGCCCATCTCGGCCAGCAGCATCGACAGCGCCTTGAGCTTGCGGTAGGCCGCGATCAGGAACGGCAGCGACAGCAATAACGCCGCGCCCCAGATCATCGCCTTCTGCTGGCTGATGTCGCTGACCCATTCGCTGAGCCAGTTACCGATGCGCCCGGCAAAATAGCCGCCGCTGAAGAAGATCGCGATCACCAGCGCCAGGTTCACCCCAACCTGCAGGAGGATGCGCCGGATCATTGCCGCGAGCATGGCACCCTCGCCCTGCGGTTGAATGTTGCGCAACCACTCGCCATACAACGACAGCACCCGCGCCAGGCGCCCGGGCACGACATTGCCCAGTTTTTGCGAAAGCGGGTCGGCTGCGCGGATCAGGTAGGGCGTAAGCAGGGTCGTGATAGCCGATACGGCGACCGCCACGGGGTACAGGAAGTCGCTGGTTACCTGCAGGGTCATGCCCAGTGCGGCAATGATGAAGGAGAATTCGCCAATCTGCGAAAGCCCCATGCCCACGCGCAGCGAGGTACGCCCATCGTTACCGGCAATGAACGCGCCCATGCCGCAGGACACCATCTTGCCCAATACCACCGCCAGGGTAATGACCACAATCGGCCAAGCGTATTCGACCAGCACCTGCGGGTCGATCATCAAGCCGATGGCGACGAAGAAAATGGCGCTGAACAGGTCGCGTACGGGTTCGATCAGGCGCTCGATCTTCAGCAACTGGCGTGACTCGGCCATGATCGCGCCAATCAGGAAGGCGCCCAGGACCATGCTGTATTCGAGCTTGACGACCAGCAGGCAGAAGCCGAAGCACAGCCCCAGCACGGTAATCAGCAACATCTCGTTGCTCTCGAACCGGGCCACGTAGGCCAGCAGCCTCGGCACCAACAGGATACCGATGACCAAGGCAACGATCATGAACAACGACAGCTTGCCGACAGTGGAGAATACCTCCCCCGAGCTGACCGTGCCGCTGACGGCGATACCTGAGAGCAGGGCAATGATGCCAATGCCAAGAATGTCCTCGACGATGAGCACGCCAAAGATCAGCTGGGCAAAGCGCTCGTTCTTCATCTTCAGGTCGTTGAGCGCCTTGACGATGATGGTGGTCGAGGAAATGGCCAGGATGGCACCCAGGAACAGCGAGTCCATGGTGTTCCAGCCAAACCAGCGGCCGATCTCGAAGCCGATCCAGATCATCAGCACAATTTCGAGGAACGCCGCGATGAATGCCGTGGCGCCCACCCTGAACAACTTGCGCAGGCTGAACTCAAGCCCCAGGCAGAACATCAGGAAGATAACCCCCAGCTCGGCGAGGGTCTTGATGGTGTCTTCGTCGTGGATAAGGCCGAATGGCGGGGTGTGCGGGCCGATGATGAAGCCGGCGACAATATAACCAAGCACGACCGGCTGTTTGAGGCGGTGAAACAGGATGGTGACCACGCCAGCGACCAGCATGATGACTGCCAGGTCCTGGATGAAGCTGATGGCATGCATGGCGTGATACTCCTTTTCTCGTCTTTTATGAATGCCTGGGCAAACCGCTCCTCTGCCGGGGCAAACCTGAGCGAGCAGCAAGTACATACTGTATTGAATGCAGGAACGCCCATGGTGCATGGGCGTACTCAGGTTAACATCGCGATCGGCTGCAAAAAGCCGGCGCAATATGCAGAAACAGATCGGCTGGAAAAGCGCCGCTGATGGCATGATCAGCGTGACCGCTACGCCCCCGGCAACGTCCCGTAGCAACGAGGCAAATTCACAAGAGGGAAAACCCGTGTCAGCAGATCACCCCCTCCATTCGCCCGATTCAGCGCAACCTAACCGTGAGCACCTTATGGAACCTGGAAACGCCCAGCTGAGCATGACCGTCCTGATGACCCCGGACATGGCCAACTTTTCTGGCAACGTACATGGCGGCACCCTGCTCAAATACCTCGACGAAGTGGCCTATGCATGCGCCAGCCGTTATGCAGGCAGCTATGTGGTGACATTGTCGGTGGACCAGGTGATCTTCCGCGAGCCGGTACACGTGGGCGAGCTGGTGACGTTCCTGGCGTCCGTCAACTATACCGGCAATACCTCGATGGAAGTGGGCATCAAAGTGGTGACCGAGAACATTCGCGAGCGCTCGGTGCGCCACTCCAACAGCTGCTTCTTCACCATGGTAGCGGTGGACGACAATCGCCGCCCTGTGCCGGTACCGCCGCGTCAGCCGCAAAGCAGTGAAGAAAAGCGCCGCTTCCTGCAGGGGCAGCAGCGCCGCCAGATCCGCCAGGAACTTGAAAAGCGCTACCAGGACCTGAAAACCGACGCTATTTAAAACGCCAGCGACTGCGCTTCGAAGCGCACACGCGGGTGGGCGATGCGATCCTGGGCCCGTACCAGCTGCAGTTCGTAGCTGGCACAGGCCTGGGTTTCCAACAGCACTTCATGCACCGCGGCGGCAGTGAACTCGAATGCCTGCACCCAGCTGTCGCCCAGCAATACCCTGGCCAGGAACAGCCCGGAAGTCAGGTCGCCGACCCCCACTGGCTGACGCGGAAACGCCAGCAGCGGGCGCCGCAGGTGCCAGCAGTGCTGGGCCGTCACCAGCAGCATTTCGAACTGGTCCTCGCACCGCCCGGGGTAGGCCAGGTGCTTGACCACGACCACCTGCGGCCCGCGCTGCAGCAAGCTGCGCGCCATGTGCACGCAATCCTCCAGCGACTGCGCGCGGCGCCCACAGAAGCTGTCCAGCTCCAGCTGGTTGGGGCACAGGATGTCGGCCTTGGCCACCGCTTCGTCGAGCAGGAACTGGCTGACCTCTGGCGGTACGATGCAACCCTTCTCGGCGTGCCCCATGACCGGGTCACAGAGGTACAACGCCTTGGGGTTCACCGTTTTGATCCGCTGTACCCCGGCCAGAATCGCCCGCCCTTGTTCGGCACTGCCCAGGTAACCGGAAAGCACCGCATCGCAGTGCCCCAGTTCACCGATGTTGGAAATACCTTCGACCAACGCAGGAATTTGCGCTGGAGCAAGCACATCGCCCGCCCACTGGCCATACTGTGTGTGGTTGGAGAACTGCACGGTATTGAGCGGCCACACGTTGACCCCGATCCGCTGCATGGGGAACACCGCGGCGCTGTTGCCGGCGTGGCCGAACACCACATGGGACTGAATGGCGAGCAGGTGCGGAGTACGTTTCATGCGGGTGTTTTCCAAAGCTGTTTCAAAGAATGGTGCGCGACGCAGTATGAACTCGATTGTCACCTGTACGACAGGCCAGGGACGCAGTTAAGCTGGATCTACCTGTTTGGAGCATAAGCAAATGTTGACCCTGGAGAACCTCTTCGTCCTGATGCTGGTAGCCACGGCAGGCGCCTGGTTGTGGCACAACCATGGGTTGCGCGAGAAAGCCCTGGAACGGGTCAAACAGCATTGCGCCAAAATGGACCTCGAGTTGCTTGACGACGCCGTGGCGCTCAAGCGCATCGGCTTTGTGCGCGATGCCAATGGCCGCAAGCGCCTGGCCCGCATCTATGCCTTCGAGTTCACCGTCACTGGCGAGCAGCGCCACCCCGGTAGCGTGACACAGTTCGGTGCGCACAGCGTGCAGATAGAACTGGCACCCTACCCGTTCGAGATCAAGACCCCGCCGCGCACCGACAACGTTATCGAGATGCAGCAGTGGCGCCAGGAACACAACCGCTGGCGAAACTGATCAGCTGATGCGGCACTCGCGCAAGCCGGCCTGCAGCGCCGGTTGCGACTGTGGCTGATCGAAAATCAGCTCGATGCGGCTGTCCCTGCGCCACTCGCTGGGCTGCGAGGCGGGCAGACTCCCATTCAGCCCATTGAAAGCCTGCCACCCCTCCGGGCTGTGGATAACCCCCTTGGCGCGCCGCCAGGGTAAATTCTGCAAGAACGTGCTTAGCCGCTGTGGATAAAACTGCTGGCTGGGGTGCCAGCGCCAGCCAATACTCCAACCACCCTCACCTTGCTGGGCCAGGCAGACCGGCTGGGTGGGGTCGGCCCAGACCGTACCTGGGGTTATTTCCAGATTGTCGACAATCCTGACGGCGGAAAGCGGGCTGTCAACAATCTGTGAAGGTGCCTGGGGTAGGCCACGAAACGCTACTTCACCCTGCACCGCCCACAGCACCCTCCTGTCGCTAAATTTATTACTTATCAACAACTTAGATGATTCATCCACAGCCTCTGACTTATTCAGAATCACACATTCGCAGGCGTTCAGCGCCTGCTGTTGCGCATCGGAAAGCCGCTGGTTGCGAACCACCGCTTGAGCATCCAAAACCATGACAAGTGGCTGAATTGTCAGCACTCCAGCCCATGGCGCTGCCTGCAGCTGTGCCTGCAATTGCAACGGGTGACCCAAACCTGAAGGCTCGATGAACAAACGGTCAGGGCGTGATTTGCGCAATAGACGCCCTAGCCCGACCTGGAACGGCATACCGTTCACGCAGCACAGGCAACCACCGGCCACTTCACCAATGGCAACACCGTCTTCATCCCGGCTGAGCAACGCCGCATCCAGGCCAACCAGGCCGAATTCATTGATCAGCACCGCCCAGCGCTCATTGGGCGGCCGCTGCGCCAGCAAATGGCGGATCAGGGTGGTTTTACCGGCGCCGAGCGGGCCGGCAATCACGTGGGTAGGTATGTTCTGCAGCATGGCCTGGTTCAAACAGTGGCAAAGCCTAACTATGCGCCGTCAGGCCAACCAGTCAAGGCTCAGCAGCAGACGCCCCTGCTGGCCCGAAGGCGAGCGGTGAACCAGACCTGCGCCTTCGTTGCCTTGCCATTTCTCGCCCTTGAGCAGCGCGACATCACCGGCTTGAAGGGTTTGAATTTTATCCACAGGGGGCTGTGCTGTGTGTAACTCTCGCCGGGGGCTGATTGCCTCAGGCAACCATTCACTGCCCGGCCCCACGTAGGATGTGAGCAAGCGCAATGGCACGTTATCCACATGGAAGCGCGGACACATGGGGCCATCCAGCACGCGCAGGCGTAAACCCACACGGCGCGCACCCACCAGGCAGGTGTAGGCCGCGACCAGCCAGGTCACATCGGCTACAAATGACTCATAGCCATGCAGGTCAGCGGCTTCGCGCAGCAGGTCCGGCAGGACCGGCGCGTGCTGCTCGTGCACCTCGATTACCCGTTGGTCGGTCAAAGGCTGGCCAAGGCTGAGTACCAGTTCGGCAAAGTCCTGCAACTGCGCCGGCAGCCGCCGCCGCCACACGGCCAGGTTGACACCATCCTGCAGGACCTCAGCCAATGTTTGCGGCGTTTCGCCAAACACCTGAAAGATATCCACAGGCCTGAATGCCAGGCTCATGCTGCGGACTCCGCATGCCACGGTCCGAACGGATCGGGCAGCCGCAACCAGCCCATATGCCCAAGCTGCATTTCCTGGTCGGTCAACAGGCACGCGTCAAGGGCTGTGGATAACTTGGCAAAGTCGATGTTCTGCCCGATGAACACCAATTCCTGCCGGCAATCGCCGGTTTCAGCGGTCCAGTGTTTAAGGATTGCACTGGTGTTATCCACATCCTCAGGCCACTGGTCGCGCGGTACGAAGCGCCACCAGCGCCCCGCCAGCCCATGGCGCATCATCCCGCCCGCTTGCGACCAGCTACCGGCTTCCTGGTACTTGCTGGCCAACCAGAAAAAACCTTTGGAACGGAGCAAGCGGCCGTTGGTCCAGTGCGTGTGGATAAAGTCGTAGAACCGTTGGGGATGCAGCGGGCGCCGCGCTTGCCAGGTCATGGCTGCAATCCCGTACTCATCGGTTTCCGGTACGTGCTCGCCGCGTAGCTCCTGCAACCAGCCTGGCGCCTGGGCCGCCTGGTCGAAGTCGAACAGGCCCGTATCGAGAATGCGCTCAAGTGGCACCTGGCCCATGACCATCGGCACGATCTCTGCCCGAGCATTGAGGCTGCGCAAAATGGCCACGAGCTCTTCGCGCTCATGCTGGCTGATCAGGTCGATCTTGCTCAGCAGCAGTACATCGGCAAATTCCACCTGTTCGATCAGCAGGTCGCTGATCGAGCGCTCATCGTCCTCGCCCAATGTTTCGCCACGGCTGGCCAGGCTATCTGCAGCCTGGTAATCGCGCAGGAAGTTCAGGCCATCGACCACCGTGACCATGGTGTCCAGCCGGGCCATGTCGGACAAGCTGCGGCCTTGTTCGTCGCGAAAGGTGAAAGTCTCTGCTACCGGCAGTGGCTCTGAAATGCCCGTGGACTCGATCAGCAGGTAGTCAAAGCGCCCTTCTGCGGCTAACCGCGCTACCTCTTCCAGCAGGTCCTCACGCAGGGTGCAGCAGATGCAGCCGTTGCTCATCTCGACGAGCTTTTCTTCAGCGCGGTTGAGGCTGACGTTGCGCTGCACCTCGCTGGCATCGATGTTGATTTCGCTCATGTCGTTGACGATGACGGCAACCCGCAGGTTGTCACGGTTACGCAATACATGGTTGAGCAACGTGCTTTTGCCGGCACCCAGAAAGCCGGACAGCACAGTAACGGGAAGACGATTGGACATGGCGAAACCCCTTCAGGCGAGCGCATTCGAAACGATGCATTGCACAATGTTATAAAGTAACAATACAATTTCGCCAAGTCGTTCTCGACGGACGAATGCTCACCAGGGACAAAACATGAAACTGTCACGCGCCATGGCATTGGTGTTGTTCGCCATGCCCACCTCACTGGTTGCCATGCCGCAGAGCACTGCACTGGCGTTGTGTACCCGCAGCGCCACGCTGCTCTCCTGCCAGGACGGCAAAGGGAGTTACTACAGCGTACGCACGCACGGCAATGAACTTTACCTGCGCGGTTTCGACTCGGTCACGCGGCGGCTATGGGCTCAAACCAACAGCCGTTACGGTTCGTTGACCTTCTTCACCGGCCTGGCCAGTGATGGCGAAGCCTGGGTGGGTTACAGCCGCCGCGTAGGCTGGACCACGTTGAACCGGGTGTCCAGTTCCAGCGGGCAACGTTTCAATTTGCATTGCAGCATGATCGGCGGCTGCCGCTGACACCTTTTTCTGTGGAAACCCCAATGAACCAGCACACGCTCCCCGATATCGCCTCACAGACTCATGCGTTCGCCTTGCCACTGAACTGGGTGGGCATGTGTGGCATAGCCTTGCCCGTGCAGTTCGAAGGGCGCCCCGCTGCTGCCACCGTCGACGCAGGCGTCAGTCTGATAGACGGCCATTCACGTGGCATCCACATGTCGCGGCTCTACCTTGCATTGGAGGCCCTGGAAAACCAGCCCCTTACGCCGCTGGCAATTCGGCAGCTTTTGGCGGATTTTTTGACCAGCCACGAAAGGCTGTCTTCCGCTGCTTATCTGCGCCTGGGCTTTGATCACCTGCTTAAAAGACCAGCCTTGATCAGCCCATTGGCAGGCTGGAAGAGCTATCCCGTGACCATCGATGCACGCATCGAGAATGAAATGTTCCACGTGGAACTATCCGTTTGCGTGCCCTATTCGTCCACCTGTCCATGTTCGGCGGCGCTTGCCAGGCAACTGATACAACAGCAGTTCCAACAGCAATTCCCCGGGTCGCAGGTCGACACCGCGGCGGTAATGAACTGGCTGGGCACTGCCGAAGGCATCGTCGCTACCCCACATAGCCAACGCAGTAGCGCGAAAATTCAGGTACGGCTGCGCAGCAGCCAGCGTGATCTGCCGATTACCGAGCTGATTGATTGCATCGAAATGCGCTTGGGCACAGCGGTACAGACTGCGGTCAAGCGTGCAGACGAACAGGCCTTCGCTTTAGCCAACGGGCAAAACCTGATGTTCTGTGAAGATGCTGCCCGGCGCCTGCACCAGGCGCTGCGACAATTGGAGTGGAGTGCTGCTTTCAGGCTGCGGGTGGAACATGCAGAAAGCCTGCATGCCCACGACGCTGTTGCCACCAGCCAGTGGCAGTGGGACCTCAACTGCGCGGTTTGACCGTGCCGCAATCACTGCCCAGCCACACCGCACGGGTGTTCATGCTGCCTTGCTGCTGAACACCCGACGCGTTGAAGGTGCCGCTGACCTGGGTGGTGAACTCCCGATCACTGAGGAACGTCGCCTGGCCACTGCCCTGTGCCTTCGGGCAACTGAACTCGAACTTCCACACGTTGCCGGTACGGTCAGTGATTTTCTGCGTGCAACCGGATTTGGGATCCTGCAGCGGGATGTCGTTGGTCGCCACCTGTTCGGCGGTCAGGCAGGAACGCACGCCATTACCAGCCACCGTCACCCCTTGTTTGGCCAGCACGCCTTCCATCATCGCGCGCTGCTCCGGCGGCAGGTTCTTGAGCTGCCCCAGCATGAACCCCATGTCAGGTAACGGCTTGCCATCGACCTGCATGTTGCTGGTGGTCAGCTCCCACAAACCCGGTTGAAGCATCTGGGCATGCACCAGCGGGCTGCTCATACCGAGGACAAGGGCCAACAGTGGCAGACGAATCTTCATGGGTGAACACTCCTGAAAAAAGCCGGCCAAGCGGGCCGGGCTGAGCCTTAGACGCCAAAACCATCCGCAGGTTGCAAGGTGCACCGGGAACGTGTTCTGTTAGCCAACAGTACTCGGTGAGCAGGATGCATATGGATTACCACAGCCCCTATTTCTTTGGTTATGTAATTGGCCTGATTCATCTACTGGGTATCGTAGCCGCACTGCATGCGTTGTTCACGGTGCGCACGGCCCAAGGCGCAATTGCCTGGGCGATGCCGTTGTTCTTCATTCCTTATTTCACCCTTATACCGTACCTGGTGTTCGGCGCCCGTTCGTTCAATGCGTATATCAAGGCGCGGCGCCAAGCCAACCAGGAAATGCACGTTGCAATGGCCAACCTCAACTGGCGACCATGGGTTGAAGAAGCCCTGACCGCCCGCGAGTCGGAAAGCTACGCCGCGCTACGCGCCATGCCAAAACTGGGGCGCATGCCTTGCCTGGCGAACAACCAGGTGAAGCTGCTGATCAATGGCAAGGCCACCTTCGATGCCATTTTCGCGGCCATCGAAAAAGCCCGGGATGTGGTGCTGGTGCAGTTCTTCATCATCCATGACGACAAACTCGGCAAGGCGTTACAGCACCTGCTGCTGCGCAAGGCGGCTGAAGGGGTTCAGGTTTTTGTGTTGTACGACCGTGTCGGTAGCCATGCCTTGCCAGCCAGCTATAGCCAGGCGCTGCGTGATGGCGGCGTACAGGTTCACGCTTTCGCCACCCGGCGTGGTTGGTTCAACCGCTTTCAGGTCAACTTCCGCAACCATCGCAAGATCGTGGTGGTGGATGGCTTGGTCGGTTTCATCGGCGGGCATAACGTAGGTGACGAGTACCTGGGTGAAGACCCGCAGCTTTCACCGTGGCGCGATACTCATGTGCAGATCGGCGGGCCAGTGCTGGCCTGCCTGCAAGAGTCGTTCGCCGAAGACTGGTACTGGGCCTCGCGCCAGCTGCCGCCGCTGATTCTGCCAGATGCCTACCCGGACGACGGCGTGCTCTGCCAGGCCTTGGCCAGTGGGCCGGCGGACCCACAGGAAACCTGCGCACTGTTCTTCCTTGAAGCCATCCACTCCGCCACGCGCAGGGTGTGGATAGCCACCCCCTACTTCATCCCTGACGAAGCGGTGTTCGCGGCATTGCGCCTGGCAGCACTGCGTGGGGTGGATGTGCGCGTATTGATCCCGGCACGCCCCGACCACCGGGTTGTCTATGCCGCCTCCAGCCTGTTTGCCTTCGAAGCGGTACGCGCAGGCGTACGCATGTTCCGCTACCAGCCGGGTTTCCTGCACCAGAAGGTGGTACTGGTAGATGACGAGGTCAGCGCAATCGGCAGTGCCAACCTGGACAACCGTTCATTCCGCCTGAACTTCGAGATCACCCTGCTGACGGTCGACCGTGGCTTTGCCGACCAGGTGGAACGTATGTTGAATGAAGACTTCGAGCAGGCGCGCGAGATAACCGTTGAGGACAGCCGCGACACCCACCGGCTACAGCAATTGGGGATGCGCATTGCACGCCTGATATCCCCAATCCTGTAACCGGTGCCGCCGGCCAGAGGTAGCTGTCAGCGGTACAGATCCTCGCGTGTCCAGGGCAGGTCGTGATGCCCGTCGGCATAGGGCTTCACTGCCAGAATCTGGTGCAGGTTGATCCAGCCCTTCTGGAACGCATAGGCACACCCGGCCAGGTACAAACGCCAGATGCGCAGGGTTTTCTCGGGTACCAGTGCCGCCGCCTTGTGCAACTGGTTCTCCAGATTCTCGCTCCAGTGGTGCAGGGTCTTGGCGTAGTGCAGGCGCAAGCTCTCCACGTCCACCACCTCCAGCCCTGCTTCGCAGATGCTGGCACTGATCATCGACAGGTGGGGCAGCTCACCATGTGGGAACACGTAGCGATCGATGAACTCGCCTGCACCTCGCCCCACCGGCCGACCATCCACATGCTTGGCGGTGATGCCGTGGTTCATCACCAGCCCCCCTTCCCTCACCGCACCGAACAGCTTCTGGCAATACAACGCCAGGTTGGCATGGCCGACATGCTCGAACATGCCCACGCTGACAACCTTGTCGAAGCGGCCGTCTTGCGGCAGGTCGCGGTAATCGAGTATCTGTAAATCGACCTTGTCGCTCAGACCCTCTGCCTTGACCCGCTGCCGGCCGAGCTTCAACTGTTCTTTGCTGAGGGTGATGCCGAATACCTTGGCGCCATACTCACGGGCAGCGAAACGCGCCAGCCCTCCCCAGCCACAGCCCACATCGAGCAGATAGTCGCCCGCATCGAGCCGCAGCTTGCGGCACAGGTGCTCAAACTTATCCTGCTGCGCCTGATCGAGGGTATTGTCCGGCTCGCGAAAATAAGCGCACGAGTACACCATGTCCTGGTCCAGCCACAGCTGGTAGAACTCATTGGAAACGTCGTAGTGATAGGAAATGGCCTGGGCGTCGGTGGTCTTGTCATGCGCCAGGCGCTGGGGCGGCGTGTCGTCTTCGTCGGTAAGCAGTGCCTCACTCAGCTCATCGCAAACGCGTATGGCCTCACCGATATCGCCTTCCAGCTCCAACTTGCCTTCGACGAATGCCGTGCCCAACTGGTCCATGCTCGGGTGGGTCAGCTGGCTGATCAACTGGGGTTCCCTGACCAGTATGGTGACCTGCGGGCTGGGCCCGAGATCGAAGTGGTTGCCGTCCCAGAGTTTCAGCCGCAGCGGTAGATGCAAGCTCTGCAGTGCCGGTGGAAGTTGCGCAAGCATGAACGACCCTCCTATCCGTAATTGGCCACGACGCCCGAAATTTCGAACGTCGTCGAATCAGAGTAGTTCATCCATGGGATGTTTCCTCCCGATCAGACCAGGGTCTAGCCCCTGCCGCGCTGGTATGCGCAGCAAATTGTATACAATTCTAAAGGCTCAGCCTAACCTAATGCCCCTGTCGCGTTTCTACATCCCTGGAGTTGAACCATGAAGACCTATGACGTGGTGATCATCGGCGGCGGCCCTGGCGGCTACAACGCAGCCATTCGCGCTGGCCAACTTGGGCTAAGTGTCGCCTGCGTGGAGGGCCGCTCGACCTTGGGCGGCACTTGCCTGAACGTCGGCTGCATGCCGTCCAAGGCACTGCTGCATGCTTCCGAACTCTACGAAGCCGCCAGCGGTGAGGCGTTCGCCCACCTCGGCATCGAAGTCAAACCTACGCTGAATCTCGCCCAGATGATGAAGCAGAAGGACGAGAGCGTGGCCGGCCTGACCAAAGGCATCGAGTACCTGTTCCGCAAGAACAAGGTCGACTGGGTCAAGGGCTGGGGCCGCCTGGATGGCGTCGGCAAAGTGGTCGTGAAGGCGCAGGACGGCAGCGAAACCACGCTGCAGGCCAAAGACATCGTCATCGCCACCGGTTCCGAGCCGACGCCGCTGCCAGGCGTGACCATCGACAACCAGCGCATCATCGACTCGACCGGCGCGCTGTCGTTGCCGCAGGTGCCCAAGCACCTGGTCGTCATCGGTGCCGGGGTGATCGGCCTCGAATTGGGGTCGGTGTGGCGCCGGCTGGGTAGCCAGGTCACGGTCATCGAATACCTCGATCGCATCTGCCCTGGCACCGACAGCGAAACCGCCAAGACCCTGCAGAAGGCATTGGCCAAGCAAGGTATGGCGTTCAAGCTGGGCAGCAAAGTGACCCAGGCGACCGCCAGCGCCGACGGCGTGGCCTTGACCTTGGAGCCCGCAGCGGGTGGCGCGGCAGAAACACTGCAAGCCGATTATGTATTGGTGGCGATCGGTCGCCGCCCCTATACCAAAGGCCTGAACCTGGAAAGCGCAGGCCTGGAAACCGACAAGCGCGGCATGCTCGGCAACGAACACCACCGCACTTCAGTGCCCGGGCTGTGGGTAATCGGCGACGTCACTTCCGGGCCGATGCTGGCGCACAAGGCAGAAGACGAAGCAGTGGCCTGCATCGAGCGCATCGCCGGCAAACCGCATGAGGTCAACTACAACCTCATCCCTGGCGTGATCTATACCCGGCCGGAGCTGGCCAGCGTGGGCAAGACCGAAGAGCAGCTCCAGGCCGAAGGGCGTGACTACAAAGTGGGCAAATTCCCCTTCACGGCCAACAGCCGCGCCAAGATCAACCACGAGACCGAAGGCTTCGCCAAGGTGCTTGCCGATGCCAAAACCGACGAAGTGCTGGGTGTGCACCTGGTGGGCCCGAGCGTCAGCGAAATGATCGGTGAATTCTGCGTGGCCATGGAGTTCTCGGCTTCGGCCGAAGATATCGCCCTCACCTGCCACCCCCACCCCACCCGCTCCGAAGCGTTGCGCCAGGCAGCGATGAATGTGGATGGCATGGCCATGCAGGTTTAACGCGAGGTTTTATTGTTCTTCGAGGGGAAAACGCCCCTGACCAGGTGCCCCTACACAGCGACTACGCCGAAGGCTGGCAGGCTATCCACCAAGGTTGAGCGCACGATCCCACGATGCTGCCGCATTACCGGCACATCGTGGGGTTGGCATCACGGGCCTACAACGCGCCGAAGCGTACCTCCACCGACAGGCTTCCCTGGTTATCGCCAAGGCCTGCGCCGTAGCGCCCGGTCAGATCGTCATTGATGCACAACTGCAGCTCACCCTGCTGGCCTCTTGGTAACTGCGCCTGGTTACCCACTAGGAATGGCACACCATTGCTGCCGATACGGCCGATCAACGCCCCTTCGTTCTGCCCGGGCAGCGTGTAACCCGGCTTGGCGATCAACCCTGAATGGCCCTGCGCCACAACCATGCCGGTGGCCGGGTTGGCTGTCCACTGCCCGCCCGTGCAGACCGCCAATTGCCAACTGTGCCCATTGACCTGCATACCCGTGCCTTGCCAGGCCTGGTTTGCCTGGACCTGGACAGTACGCTTGAGCAGGTCGCTGGCGACCACGTCAGCAGCCTGGAAGGTCAGTGCGGTGATGGTCAGGGTCGGGTTCGCCGTGCCCGTGGTGGGGAAGACACCATCACCCACCAGGAACAGGTTGGGGTGGTCCCAGCTGCGCTGGTCTTTGTCCACTACCGAATTGCTGCGGTCCGAGCCCATGCGGTAGGTGCCCATCAGGTGGCCAGCGCCGAAGAACGCGTAGTTCTGGCCGTCGTACTGGAACACCGTTTGGGAGCCGGGCTTGAGTTCAGGTCGGTCAGCTCGGTGGCGCCCATCAGCTCAGTGATGATATGCGTGGCGGCCAGGCGCGCCTGCTTGAAGCCCTCCTTGGTGTAGTCGGACAGTTCGTAGCTGATCTGTGGTCGCGGCAGACCCAACCCGTCGGTGAGCTCCGGCGAGCTCTGCACCCGACACTGCGCATTATTGGGGTCTTTCTCCACTTGCTCGATCAGAAAGCCCAGCCGAAACTGCCGGGTCATCAAGCTGTTGAGCTGCTGCACCAACGCCTGGCCAGACAAGGCCAACTTGCCAGGGTTGGCGCCACCGTTGTTGGTGCCGTCGATAAAATCGCAAACCGAGGTGTAAGGGTCGCCGACCGACCAGTTCCAGCCCTCGTTGCCAATCTCGATAAGCCAGGCCGCACGCTGGCTGCGGAACGGCCCATCGCGCATGTCCTCGATCCCCGAAGTGGACAACGGCCCGCGGAACGGAAACAGCGGCTTGCCTTCAGGCATCAGCCCCCAAGCCAGGTAAACGGGGTGATCGGCCAACGCCTGGCCGACCTGACCGCTGCTGTTGGCGACCCCCTTCGGACTGTTCGGGCTGACCGAGTTGAGCAGCAGCTTGGGCGTCTCGAGGGCGTGAGCAGCGATCACGTAACGTTTGCCTTGGGCCGAGCCGTTCTGGCGCGTGCCGTCGTTTTGATACTGGATGAAATCGATACCCGTGACGCCCTGGGCATCGACCTGCACCCGGCTCGCCACGGTTTGGTAGAGAATGCGCACATTGCCGGTGTCCAGGGCCTTGGCCATGGTCACAGTCGCGTCGTACTTGGCCTGAATCGGGCAAATGGGTGTGCAGCTGGTATTGCCAGCACACACTCGCCGGCCGTTGTCGTTCTGCGAGTTGCGCCCGGCCGGTGTCTGCCTGACGTTGAGAGTGACACCTGGGTATGGCTTGCCGTCGGTGGCCTTTTCCGGACTTTGGTACACCGTACCCGTGACATGCTGGCCCAGGCCCTGATCGACCAGTGACGGCGGGATACCGTGCATGCTGTATGCGTAACCATTGGGGAAGGTCACGCCAAGGTAGCTCTGCGAGGCAACGTCGGCGGACACGCCCATTTCCTCTTCAGCACGGCGGTAGGCCGTTTGCAGGCCATCGTAGCTGATCGGCCAGTCGACGCCGACGTTGTAGGCAGTGCGCATCCGAAAATCGTTGGGCAGCAGGCGCAGAGCTGTGCCCATCCAGTGCCACATGGTGCCGCCGCCGACCCTTTCGTAGGTGCTGGCGAACAGTTGCGGCCCCTTCTGTACCAGGTAGCTCTTCTGCACCTTGTTCGGGTCTTCGCTACCAGCACCTGCGGTAAGCGGTGACATGCGCGTCAGCACGGATCTCACCAGGGAACAGCAAAACCCCTTGGTTTGCTCATTAGCCTTTGCATGTTGGGTTTACTCGCCAACTAGCTCGCCTTCGGCATCTGGAATGGCCTCGTCGGCCTGTTCGGCTGGGACCTCGGTGGTCTTCTGGTGCTCCAGTCCGCTGCTGTCTAGTAGAACCTCCGCGAGGCGTGCCGAGAAAAACTTGTCGAACGGCTCGAGCTCCTGGTACTCCTCCGGCGCTACCATCAGGGCAATCAGGCGCCCGATAAGGCCGCAGATCCAGTCTGCTGCCTGGATCGTCTGGAACAGGTGGCTTTCTGCCTGGATGGGCGGCTCAATCAGCGTCCGGCACTTCTCGGAGGCGTCCTCAAACATGGCCAGCGTGCAGACTTCGACGTTTTTTTCCCGCCACTCGTTGCCGGCGCGCTGCTCATCGAGCATAAGCATGAAAGTGGAGTCGGCCTGGGCACAAAAACGGTCAATTTTGCGCACCGACTGCAGGAGCTGCCGCTTGAACGTCTCGGTTGAGTTGTGTGCATCAGGATCGATGACCTTGTGCACGCCTGTGTAGAAGACGTAGCCGCCGACCTTCTTGATGTGGTTCAAGATCCGGAACGTAGCCCGGCGTAGCTCCGGGTATTTGACAACGTTGCGCAGGGCGTAGAGCTGGGACCCCTTCTTTTCCCACTGGTACGCCGGCAGGCCTCGAGGGTTGTCGTTGTCGAGGTCGTACTTCAGAAGCTGGCATTTCAGCTTGAAGAAAAAAATAGCAAACTCGCGGATTTCGGTAGCCGGGAGTATCAAGCCAGCGAACCCAAAGGCGGGGTGTGTTTTGTACTGCGGGTGGTTGCGCGAGACGTATTGGCCGACGTGTCCGAATTCGTCCAGGTAAGCGACGTAATGCGTCATATCTGCCGGATCCCTTGCCCCAGAAACACGAAAACCCGCTGCTTTCGCTAGGCGGGTCTCGGAAGGTAGGCACGAGAGTAGCCCCTCATGCGTTGAGGGGAAATATATGGACAGATGACAGGCATGTCAATCAAATTTGATTAACCGCCGTGATCTGGCGTGACCTTTCCTGACGCAGAGTGAGCTCTCTCCACGCGGCGTGCCTCTAGGTAGACTGATGAAGGCCTGACCTCCAGCTCGGCCCCATCAGACAGCGGCGCCCAATGGTCTCCGAGCTCGTTGCTCGTTGCACATAAGAGGCAAGCGATTCGTCGGACTGGAAGCCCAAGCTCCCGCGCCCATCCGTTACTCAACCGTAACCGACTTGGCCAAGTTACGCGGCTGGTCCACATCGGTGCCTTTCAGCACAGCCACGTAGTAAGACAGCAACTGCAGCGGAATGGTGTACAGGATCGGCGCCAGGGCATCGGCGATGTGCGGCACCTGGATCACGTGGGTGCCCTCGCCATTGGTCATGCCCGCATGTTCGTCCGCGAACACCACCAATTCACCACCTCGGGCCCGTACTTCCTGCAGGTTGGACTTCAGTTTCTCCAGCAGTTCGTTGTTCGGCGCAACGGTCACCACCGGCATATCGTTGTCCACCAGTGCCAATGGGCCATGCTTCAGTTCGCCAGCTGGGTAGGCTTCTGCGTGAATGTAGGAGATTTCCTTGAGTTTGAGTGCGCCCTCCATCGCCACCGGGTACTGGGCGCCACGGCCGAGGAACAGGGTGTGGTGCTTGTCGGCGAACAGCTCGGCGATTTTCTCGACGGTGGCGTCCATGGCCAAGGCTTCGCCAAGGCGCGTCGGCAGGCGGCGCAGCTCTTCGACCAGGTCGGCCTCGACACCGGCCGGCAAGGTGCCGCGGACTTGGCCGAGCGCCAGCGTCAGCAGCATCAGCGACACCAGCTGGGTGGTGAAGGCCTTGGTCGAGGCCACGCCGATTTCCGGGCCAGCGAGGGTCAGCAGGGTCAGGTCCGACTCACGGACCAGCGAGCTGATACCCACGTTGCAGATTGCCAGGCTGCCGAGGAAGCCCAGCTCCTTGGCGTTGCGCAGAGCAGCGAGGGTGTCAGCGGTTTCACCAGATTGCGAAATGGACACAAAGAGGGTGTCTGGCTGCACAACCACCTTGCGGTAGCGGAATTCACTGGCCACTTCCACCTGGCAGGGGATGCCAGCCAGGCCTTCGAGCCAGTAACGGGCGACCATGCCTGCGTGGTAGCTGGTACCGCAGGCAACGATCTGCACATTGCGCACTTTGGCAAACAACTCTGCAGCCTGAGGGCCGAAGGCCTGGACCAGAACGTGATCTTTACCCAAGCGCCCTTCCAGCGTGCGCTGAACCACGGTTGGCTGCTCGTGGATTTCCTTGAGCATGAAGTGGCGGTAGTTACCCTTGTCGGCGGCCTCGGCGCCTTCATGGTACTGCACGGTTTCGCGCTGGACTTCGTGCCCGGCCTGGTCCCAGATGGTGACCTGATCGCGACGGATCTCGGCGATATCGCCTTCTTCCAGGTACATGAAGCGGTCGGTCACCTGGCGCAGGGCCAGTTGGTCGGATGCCAGGAAGTTCTCGCCCAGGCCCAGGCCGATGACCAGCGGGCTGCCGCTGCGTGCGGCGAGCAGGCGATCAGGCTGGTGGATGCTGACCAGCGCCAGGCCGTAGGCACCGTGCAGGCGTTTCACGGCCGCCTTCAGCGCATCTGCCAGGTTCGGCACGCTTTTCAGGGTATGGTGAATCAGGTGCACGATGACTTCGGTATCGGTCTGCGAGGCGAAGACATAGCCCAGGCCCTTCAGTTCTTCGCGCAGCTCTTCGTGGTTCTCGATGATGCCGTTGTGCACTACCGCTACTTCATTATCAGAGAAGTGCGGGTGGGCATTGCCTTCGGTGGGTGCACCATGCGTCGCCCAGCGGGTGTGGGCGATACCCAGCCGACCACTCAGCGGCTGGGCAGCAACGGCCGCTTCCAGCTCGCTGACCTTGCCGATACGGCGGCGACGCTGCAGCTGGCCTTCCTGGGTGAGCACGGCCAGGCCGGCGCTGTCGTAGCCACGGTACTCAAGCCGCTTGAGGCCTTCGATCAGGATGGCGGTGATATTACGTTCGGCGACGGCACCAACGATTCCACACATGAATTATTGCTCCTGGCTGATCGCGGCACAGATCAGGTTGATGCCGCGGGCTTGAATGTGTTCGCGTGCCGCTGCGGGCAGGCGTTCATCTGTAATAAGGGTATGCACGCTGCCCCAGGGCAGCTCGAGGTTGGGGATCTTGCGCCCCACCTTGTCCGACTCGACCATCACGATCACTTCGCGGGCGACCTCAGCCATTACCCGGCTCAGGCCAAGCAACTCGTTGAAGGTGGTGGTGCCCCGCGCGAGGTCGATGCCATCGGCACCGATGAACAACTGGTCGAAATCGTAAGACCGCAGGACCTGCTCGGCGACCTGCCCTTGGAACGATTCGGAGTGCGGGTCCCAGGTTCCGCCGGTCATAAGCAGTACCGGTTCGTGCTCGACCTCGCTGATGGCGCGAGCCACATTCAACGAATTGGTCATCACCACCAGGCCGGGCTGGCGGCCCAGTTCCGGAATCATAGCGGCGGTCGTGCTACCGCTATCGATGATGATCCGAGCATGCTCGCGTATACGACCCACCGCTGCACGGGCGATAGCTTTTTTGTAGGCAGAGACCGGGTGCGCGGGTTCGCTGAGCATTTCCTGCGGTACCGGTACTGCACCGCCGTAACGGCGCAGCAGCAGGCCGTTCGCCTCCAGCGCGGCAAGGTCCTTACGAATGGTCACTTCCGAGGTTTCGAAACGCTTAGCCAAGGCATCCACACTCACTTCGCCCAGCTCGCTGAGCAGGGCCAGGATGTTGTGGCGGCGTTGAGGGGTGTTTCGTTTCGACATGATCGGTTAAATTTCGTTTCGAAAGATAATGATTGCAATCAAAACCTAAGATGAGCGATTCGTCAAGCTGTGCATAACTTTACTGGCGGCAATTTTTCTTTGGCTTGTCCGCAACGCCGGCACCGCGATGTATAGCACCGGCTTTGCCGGTGTTCGCGGGCTTGCCCGCTCCCACACTGGCCGCGCCCACACATCGGGTTGCATAGCGCACAAAAAAGCCGACTTACTCACATAGGTCGGCTTCGAGGAAAGCAGCTGTGGATAAATCAGCTCTTCTTGATCTTCTCCGGCCGCTTCCAACCTGGGATGTTGCGCTGGCGTGCCCGGGCCACTGCCAGATCACCTGCTTCAACAGCCTGCGTAATGGTAGAACCAGCGGCGGTAGTGGCGCCGGCCTGGATTTCCACAGGCGCTACCAGCGAGTTGTTCGAACCGATGAATACATCCTCACCCATCACTGTCTTGAACTTGTTGGCACCGTCGTAGTTGCAGGTGATGGTACCTGCGCCAATGTTGGTACGTGCGCCGATTTCGGCATCCCCCAGGTAAGTCAGGTGGCCAGCCTTGGCACCCTCTCCAAGGTGAGCGTTTTTCAGTTCTACAAAGTTACCCACATGGGCTTTGGCATCCAGTACGCTGCCAGGGCGCAGCCGAGCAAACGGGCCGGCATCGCTGCCCTCGCCCATCACCGCACCGTCCAGGTGACTGTTGGCCTTGACCACAGCCCCTTTGCGCAGGGTCGTGTTCTTGATTACACAGTTGGGACCGATCTGCACATCGTCCTCGATGACCACTTTGCCCTCGAGTACAACGTTGATGTCGATCAGCACGTCACGACCGACGGTAACGTCACCGCGCACATCAAAGCGCGCCGGGTCACGCAGGGTTACACCCTGGGCCATCAGGCGACGCCCTTCACGCAACTGGTAGTGGCGCTCCAGCTCGGAAAGCTGGCGACGGTCGTTGGCCCCCTGCACTTCCATTGGATCGTGGGGCTGCTCGGTAGCCACCACCAAACCATCGGCCACCGCCATGGCGATGACGTCGGTCAGGTAATACTCACCCTGGGCGTTGTTGTTCGACAGACGACCCATCCAGCCAGCCAGGCGCGCCGCTGGCAGCGCCAGAATGCCCGTGTTGCCTTCGTTGATCGCTTTCTGCGCTTCGCTGGCATCCTTGTGCTCAACGATGGCGGTGACATTGCCTTGCTGATCGCGAACGATGCGACCATAGCCGGTCGGGTCGTCGAGGGTGACCGTGAGCAGGCCCAGTTGCTGGTCATTGGCCTTGGCCAGCAGCCGCTGCAGGGTCTCCACTTCGATCAGCGGCACGTCGCCGTACAGTACCAGCACAGTGTCGGCAGTCAGCGCTGGCAGTGCCTGTGCAACGGCGTGGCCGGTACCCAGCTGTTTATCCTGCATGACGAAATTCAGGTCATCGGCGGCCAGGCGCTCGCGGACCAGTTCGGCACCATGGCCAATGACCACATGAATACCTTGCGGCTGCAGCTGGCGCGCGCTGTGGATAACATGGCCGAGCATGGAGTTGCCGGCGACCGGATGCAGCACTTTGGGGAGCGCCGAACGCATGCGCGTACCTTGGCCTGCGGCGAGAATAACGATATCGAGGGACATTACTGGCTACCAATCCTGGGCGGTCAGCTGCGTGACCAGAATAGAAATTCGGAAAAAGAAAAAGGGTAGCCGAGGCTACCCTTTAACTCAATCGCACTGGCAGTAAGCGGCCTGGGCCGGATTACTTGCCTCTGCGCATTTGCTGGACAGTACGCAGCTGAGCAGCCGCCTCGGCCAGACGTGCGGCTGCAGCGCCGTAGTCGAAGTCCGAGCCTTTAGTGTTCAGCGCGTTCTCGGCAGCCTTGAGGGCTTCCTGAGCCTGAGCTTCGTCCAGGTCGGCAGCACGTTGCACGGTGTCGGCAAGAACCTTCACCATGTTCGGCTGCACTTCGAGGAAGCCACCGGAGATGTAGAACACCTCTTGAGTGCCACCCTGCTTGGTCAGCGTGATCGGACCTGGCTTGAGATTGGTGATCAGCGGCGCGTGGCCTGGAGCGATACCCAGATCGCCCAGGTTGCCGTGCGCTACTACCATCTCGACCAGGCCGGAGAAGATTTCTCCTTCCGCGCTGACGATGTCGCAATGGACTGTCATAGCCATCTGCTTGCCTCAACCTGATTAGCGCCCCTTGCGGGGCGCCGGGATTACAGTTTCTTGGCTTTCTCGATCGCTTCGTCGATGCTGCCGACCATGTAGAACGCTTGTTCTGGCAGGTGGTCGTAGTCACCTTTGAGGATGCCGCTGAAGCCAGCGATGGTGTCTTTCAGGGAAACGTACTTGCCTGGCGAACCGGTGAAGACTTCGGCCACGAAGAACGGCTGCGACAGGAAGCGCTGGATCTTACGAGCGCGGGCTACCAGTTGCTTGTCGCTTTCGGACAGTTCGTCCATACCCAGGATCGCGATGATGTCCTTCAGCTCTTTGTAGCGCTGCAGAACATACTGAACGCCACGAGCGGTCTCGTAGTGCTCGTTGCCGATCACGTTCGGGTCCAGCTGACGCGAAGTCGAGTCCAGTGGGTCGACCGCTGGGTAGATACCCAGGGAGGCGATGTCACGGGACAGAACGACGGTGGCGTCCAAGTGGGCGAAGGTGGTCGCTGGCGACGGGTCGGTCAAGTCGTCCGCAGGTACGTATACGGCCTGAACGGAGGTGATCGAACCTTCCTTGGTGGAGGTGATGCGCTCTTGCAGAACGCCCATCTCTTCAGCCAGGGTCGGCTGGTAACCTACTGCAGAAGGCATACGGCCCAGCAGTGCGGATACTTCGGTACCGGCCAGGGTGTAACGATAGATGTTGTCGACGAACAGCAGAACGTCGTTACCTTCGTCACGGAACTTCTCAGCCATGGTCAGGCCGGTCAGCGCTACGCGCAGACGGTTTCCTGGTGGCTCGTTCATCTGACCGTAGACCAGCGCTACCTTGTCGAGAACGTTGGAGTCCTTCATCTCGTGGTAGAAGTCGTTACCCTCACGAGTACGCTCACCCACACCAGCGAACACGGAGTAACCGCTGTGTTCCATGGCGATGTTACGGATCAGTTCCATCATGTTAACGGTCTTGCCGACGCCGGCACCACCGAACAGACCAACCTTACCACCCTTGGCGAACGGGCAAACCAGGTCGATAACCTTGATGCCGGTTTCCAGCAGGTCGTTGCCGCCTGCCTGGTCAGCGAACGAAGGCGCTGGCTGGTGGATACCGCGACGCTCTTCTTCGCCGATCGGGCCGGCTTCGTCGATCGGGTTGCCCAGTACGTCCATGATGCGGCCCAGGGTGGCCTTACCAACAGGAACGGAGATGGCAGCGCCGGTGTCGACGACATCCAGACCGCGCTTCAGGCCTTCGGTCGAGCCCATCGCAATGGTACGAACCACGCCGTCGCCCAGCTGCTGCTGAACTTCCAGGGTGGTTTCCGCGCCTTGTACTTTCAGCGCGTTGTAAACACTCGGCACGACGTCACGTGGGAATTCCACGTCGATGACGGCGCCGATGATTTGAACGATACGTCCGCTA
Organism: Pseudomonas sp. UBA6699; assembly: GCF_002454615.1. Taxonomy (NCBI): domain Bacteria; kingdom Pseudomonadati; phylum Pseudomonadota; class Gammaproteobacteria; order Pseudomonadales; family Pseudomonadaceae; genus Pseudomonas; species Pseudomonas sp. UBA6699. The sequence continues at coordinate 21,983 of NZ_DKJF01000080.1, read as the reverse complement.
CTCATAGCTGGATCCTCTGATTTTTTGAACCGTTAAACCGCGGCAGCGCCGCCGACGATTTCCGAGATCTCCTGGGTGATCGCAGCCTGACGCGCCTTGTTGTAGATCAATTGCAGCTCTTTGATCAAATCACCGGCGTTGTCTGTGGCGTTTTTCATGGCGATCATCCGGGCTGCTTGTTCAGCAGCGTTGTTCTCGACCACCGCCTGGTAGACCTGCGACTCCACGTAACGCACCATCAAGCCGTCCAGCAGCTCTTTTGCGTCGGGTTCGTACAGGTAGTCCCAGTGGTGCTTGAGTTCCTGATCCGGGGTTGCCACCAACGGTACCAATTGCTCGACCGTCGGTTTTTGGGTCATGGTGTTGATGAACTTGTTCGAAACCACCGAGAGGCGATCGATACGGCCGTCCATGTAGGCGTCCAGCATCACTTTGACGGAGCCGATCAGATCATTGATCGACGGCTCTTCGCCCAGGTGGCTGATCGCGGCTACAACGTTGCCGCCAAAGATGCGGAAGAAAGTCGCACCCTTGCTGCCGATCACGCACAGGTCGATTTCCACGCCCTGTTCGCGGTTTTCGCTCATGTCCTTGACCAGGGCCTTGAACAGGTTGGTGTTCAAGCCACCGCACAAGCCACGGTCACTGCTCACCACGATATAACCGGCGCGCTTTACAGGGCGCTCGATCATGAACGGGTGGCGGTATTCCGGGTTGGCGTTGGCCAGATGACCGATCACCTGGCGGATACGCTCCGCGTAAGGACGGCTAGCAGCCATGCGCATTTGTGCCTTGCGCATCTTGCTGACCGCCACTTTCTCCATGGCGCTGGTAATTTTTTGCGTGCTTTTGATGCTCGCAATCTTACTGCGAATCTCTTTTGCGCCTGCCATGTATCACCTATCAGGTTAGCAAGCGGGGGCCGGAGCCCCCGCTGCGGCTTACCAGGTCTGGGTGGCCTTGAACTTCTCGATACCGGCTTTCAGGCCTGCGTCGATTTCGTCGTTGAAGTCACCCTTCACGTTGATCTTCGCCATCAGTTCGGCGTGATCACGGTTGAAGAAGGCGATCAGTGCTTGCTCGAAGCTACCGACCTTGGAGACTTCCACGTCAGTCAGGAAACCACGCTCAGCGGCGTACAGCGACAGAGCCATGTCCGCGATGGACATCGGCGCGTACTGTTTCTGCTTCATCAGCTCGGTTACGCGCTGACCATGCTCCAGCTGCTTGCGGGTCGCTTCGTCCAGATCGGAAGCGAACTGGGCGAATGCAGCCAGTTCACGGTACTGAGCCAGAGCGGTACGAATACCACCGGACAGCTTCTTGATGATCTTGGTCTGAGCGGCACCACCTACGCGGGATACCGAAACACCGGCGTTCACTGCAGGGCGGATGCCCGAGTTGAACATGGCCGATTCCAGGAAGATCTGACCGTCGGTGATGGAAATCACGTTGGTCGGAACGAACGCGGAAACGTCGCCAGCCTGGGTTTCGATGATCGGCAGGGCGGTCAGGGAACCGGTCTTGCCAGTGACTGCACCGTTGGTGAACTTCTCGACGTATTCTTCCGAAACGCGCGATGCACGCTCCAGCAGACGGGAGTGGAGATAGAACACGTCGCCTGGGTACGCTTCACGTCCTGGTGGACGGCGCAGCAGCAGGGAGATCTGACGGTAGGCAACGGCCTGCTTGGACAGGTCATCGTAAACGATCAGTGCGTCTTCACCGCGGTCACGGAAGAACTCGCCCATGGTGCAGCCGGCGTATGGCGCCAGGAACTGCAGTGCGGCGGATTCCGAAGCACTGGCAACAACCACGATGGTGTTGGCCAGGGCGCCGGTTTCTTCCAGCTTGCGAACGATGTTGGCAACGGTGGAGCGCTTCTGGCCGACAGCAACATAAACACAGAAAATACCGGAGTCTTTCTGGTTGATGATGGCGTCGATGGCCATGGCGGTCTTACCGATCTGACGGTCGCCAATGATCAGCTCGCGCTGGCCGCGGCCGACAGGGATCATGGCGTCGACGGACTTGTAGCCAGTCTGTACAGGCTGGTCTACCGACTTACGCCAGATCACGCCTGGAGCCACTTTCTCGACCGCGTCGGTCTGGGTGTTGCCCAGCGGACCTTTGCCATCGATCGGGTTGCCCAGTGCGTCAACGACGCGACCCAGCAGTTCCTTACCAACAGGAACCTCCAGGATGCGGCCGGTGCACTTGGCGCTCATGCCTTCGGCGAGGGTGTCATAGGCACCCAGGATCACTGCACCTACGGAGTCTTGCTCCAGGTTCAGGGCCATACCGTAGACGCTGCCAGGGAACTCGATCATTTCGCCGTACATGACGTCGGCCAGACCGTGGATCCGCACGATACCGTCGGATACCGAAACAACGGTACCTTCGTTACGGGCTTGGGAGCTCACATCGAGGTTGTCGATGCGGCCCTTGATGATTTCACTAATTTCGGAAGGATTGAGTTGCTGCATTGCTCTGCTGCCCCTTCAAACTCAAGATTTCAATGCTTCGGCCAGTTTCGCGATTTTGCCGCGAACAGAGCCATCGATTACCAGGTCACCTGCGCGGATGACGACGCCGCCAATCAGGCTGGCATCCTCCGACGCGTGCAGGCGCACTTCCTGGCCTAACCGTGCACTGAGAACCTTGGCGAGTTTGTCTTGCTGTTCTTGGTTCAACGCGAAGGCACTGGTGACTTCCACGTCCACGGATTTCTCTTGCTCGGCCTTGTACAGGTCGAACAGGGCGGCAATCTCCGGCAGAAGCAGGAGACGGTCGTTTTCCGCGGCAACATGAATGAAATTCTGTGCCTGTGCATTGAACTTGTCACCGCACACGTCAATGAACGTGGCGGCCTTTTCTGCGCTCGTCAGTCGCGGGGCCTTGAGCAGGCGCTGCATGGTGTCGTCTTGCGACACCGCAGCAGCCAGGCCGAGCATGGCTGACCAATTGGCCAGTTGCTGATGGGCCTGGGCGTGCTCAAAGGCAGCCTTAGCGTAAGGTCGGGCCAACGTGGTCAGTTCTGCCATGATCGCCCTCGCTTAAATTTCAGCGGCCAGTTTGTTAACCAGCTCCGCATGCGCGTTTTGATCGATTGTGGCGCCAAGGATCTTTTCAGCACCGCCAACGGCCAGGGCACCCACTTGGGCACGCAGGGCGTCTTTAGCACTGTTCAGTTCCTGTTCGATCTCGGCCAGAGCCTGAGCCTTCACACGGTCAGCTTCGACGCGGGCCTGTTCACGGGCTTCCTCGACAAGCTGAGCAGCGCGTTTCTTGCTTTGCTCAATGATTTCGGCTGCCTGTGCCTTAGCTTCACGCAGTTGCTGACCCGCTTTTTCTTGGGCCAGCTCCAGGTCGCGAGCTGCGCGGTTGGCAGCGTCCAAGCCGTCGGCAATCTTCTTTTGGCGCTCTTGCAGAGCAGTGATGACCGGAGGCCATACGTACTTCATGCAGAAGAGTACAAAAATCAAGAAGGCAACGGATTGGCCAATCAGGGTTGCATTAATATTCACGCCAACACCTCGCTCGGTCTTTGGTTCATCACAGCTATCAACTCGTGGTTACGAGTGATTAGCCGGCGATTTGACCAACGAACGGATTCGCGAAGGTGAAGAACAGAGCGATACCAACACCGATCATGGTTACGGCGTCGAGCAGACCGGCAACGATGAACATTTTAACCTGCAGCATTGGAACCATTTCTGGCTGGCGAGCAGCGCCTTCCAGGAATTTGCCGCCCAGCAGGCCGAAACCAATGGCGGTACCCAGAGCACCCAGGCCGATCAGCAGAGCAACAGCGATAGCGGTCAGACCAACTACAGTTTCCATCTTTCCTCCCGACTTTTACGTCGTATTGGTTAGGTTTTTAAGTTGAAGCGGTAAAACAAATCGTTTGGTACAGCATGCCCTTGCGGACTTTTTAAGCCCTCCCCCCAAACGAGCGGGGAAGGCTATCAGACACGCCAGGCGGTCTTAATGGTTATCTTCGTGCGCCATCGACAGGTAGACGATGGTGAGCATCATGAAGATGAAAGCTTGCAGGGTGATGATCAGGATGTGGAACACCGCCCACGCCCATTGCAGCACGACACCCAGGCCGCTCAGCCACAGCAGGCCGGAACCGAACATGACCGCGATCAGAATGAACACCAGTTCGCCGGCATACATGTTGCCGAACAGACGCAGTGCCAGCGAGATCGGCTTGGCGATCAGGGTGACGAATTCGAGCAGGAAGTTGACCGGAATCAGCAGGATCTGCACGAAGATGTTCTTGCTGCCGAACGGGTGCAGGGTCAGCTCACCGATGAAGCCGCCCAGGCCCTTGACCTTGATGCTGTAGAAGATGATCAGCGCGAATACGCAGAACGCCATGGCCAGGGTCGCGTTCGGGTCGGTGGTCGACACGGCGCGGAACGGAATGTGCGGATCGCCGGAGATCAGGATGGCCAGCTGAGGAATCCAGTCGACCGGTACCAGGTCGACGGCGTTCATCAGGAATACCCAGACGAAGATGGTCAGCGCCAGCGGTGCGATGACCGGGCTACGGCCGTGGAAGGAGTCCTTCACGCTGCCGTTGACGAAGTCGACCATCACTTCCACGAAGTTCTGCAGGCCGCCAGGCTGGCCGGAGGTGGCCTTCTTGGCCGCCATGCGGAAGATGAACAGGAAGATCAGACCCAGCGCGACGGACCAACCCAGGGTGTCCAGGTGGAACGCCCAGAAGCCCATTGCCTTGGCTTCTGCAGCCGAATGGGCAAAGCCCCAGCTGCCGTCTGGTAGTTGACCGTAGGTCAGGTTCTGCAAGTGGTGCTGGATATAGCCCGAAGCGGTTTCTGCTGCCATGGTTGCCTCAAACGCCCTAAGGTCTCGAAAGTCTTTTATTCATCAGCAGGGGCGCGAACCAGCTGACCAAAAGGGTCAACACGAAGACGCCGAATACTGCTAGCGGCGCCAGTGGCTTCACTCCTGCGAAGGTCAGTGCAAAAAGCACTGCCGTCAAAATCATCTTGCCTGCCTCGCCAGCGTAGAACGACTTGACGATGGCTTGTGCCGCCCGAGCTCCGCTAAAGCGAAAAGCCTTCCAGGCGAAATACACGTTGGGCAGCCAGGCAATCAAACCTCCGCAAAGGCCTGAATATCCACTGACCGCCCCTTTCCACTGCCACAACACCAGGGTCGCCAGCAGGAATACGACAAATTGAGCCAGCAGTACCGGAAAAACCGCCCAGCGATGGAAAGGCAGGCGGTTTGGCGTGCGGATTTCCATCACAACTGCTCCTCGGAAGTCGACCAACAAGTCAGTGATGACTTGGCATAATTTGTGCCGACAAAATGCGCGCAGAGTATAGGGGTGGTTTAACCCCTATTCAACTCTTCGGTAGTGATTTCCGACTGCCCGCTACAACAGCAATTGTTTCAGCGGATGTGTGCAAGCACACCTTGCAACTCGTCAAGCGAGTTGTAGCGAATAACCAATTGGCCTTTGCCCTTGTTGCCGTGGCGAATCTGCACAGCCGAGCCCAGGCGCTCTGCGAGCCGCTGTTCAAGGCGCGTGATATCCGGATCAGGTTTGCCCGTTTCGACCGGTTCAGGTTTGTCGCTGAGCCACTGGCGAACCAGTGCTTCAGTTTGGCGCACGGTGAGACCACGTGCGACAACATGACGCGCCCCCTCTTCCTGGCGATTCTCATCCAACCCGAGCAATGCGCGGGCATGACCCATTTCCAGGTCGCCGTGGGCGAGCATGGTCTTGATCGCCTCTGGCAAGGTAATCAGGCGCAGCAGGTTGGCCACGGTGACCCGCGACTTGCCGACCGCATCGGCCACCTGTTGCTGAGTCAGTTCGAACTCCTGCTGCAGCCGCTGCAGGGCCAGCGCCTCTTCCAGCGGGTTGAGGTCTTCACGCTGGATGTTCTCGATCAGTGCCATGGCGATGGCGGCCTCGTCGGCCACTTCGCGGACCATGGCCGGGATGGTGTCCAGGCCGGCCTGCTGGGTGGCACGCCAACGGCGCTCACCGGCAATGATCTCGTAACGGTTATCGCCGATCGGGCGCACCACGATCGGTTGCATCACCCCATGGTTGCGAATCGAGTGGGCAAGTTCTTCCAGCGCCTGTGGGTCCATGTCCCGGCGTGGCTGATATTTGCCACGCTGGATCAGTTCGACCGGCAGGTGCTGAAGCTCCTTCTGGTCGATCTTCACAGCCTGCTCTTCGAGCGCGCTCACGGTAGGACCACTGAGCAGTGCATCCAACCCACGTCCGAGACCCCGTTTCTTGACGGCCATACGGATTCCTTAAGTTGTCTGTGCAGTGCGCGACTGACGGCGTTGCCGGCGAACCAGTTCCCCAGCCAGCGCCAGATAAGCCAGGGCGCCACGGGATTGCTTGTCGTAGGCCAGGGCCGGCATGCCGAAGCTGGGGGCCTCGGCCAGGCGAATGTTGCGCGGAATGACCGTGTCGTAAAGCTGGGGCCCGAAGTGCTCCTTGAGCTGGGCCGACACATCGTTGTTCAGGCTCAGGCGAGGATCGTACATGGTCCGCAGCAAGCCCTCGATCTTCAGCTCCGGGTTCAGCCTGGCAGCGATGCGCTTGATGTTATCCACAAGGTCACTGAGACCCTCCAGTGCGTAGTACTCGCACTGCATGGGGATGATCACGCCATCGGCTGCGACCAGGGCGTTGAGCGTCAGCATCGACAGCGACGGCGGGCAATCGATCAGGATGTAGTCGTAGTTGTCACGGATGGGCGCCAGCGCGTTGCGCAGGCGGCTTTCCTTGACCTGCATTTCCAGCAGCACCACTTCGGCGGCGGTCAGGTCGCGGTTGGCCGGCAGCAACTGAAAACCACCGTGCTCGGAGTAATGCATGGCCTGGGCCAGGTCGCACTCCCCGATCAGCAGGTCGTAGACCGAGTGCTCGAGTTCGTGTTTGTCCACACCGCTGCCCATGGTTGCGTTGCCCTGCGGATCGAGGTCGATCAGCAGCACACGACGCTTGGTTGCGGCCAGCGAGGCGGCGAGATTGATACAGGTGGTGGTCTTGCCTACACCACCTTTCTGGTTCGCGATTGCGAATACCTTAGCCATTGATGCGCGTGTTCCCAGTCATGCCTTGCGGCGCAGTATCAGCAGATGGCGCTGGCCCTGGCAACCTGGAACGGTCAGGGCCTGTTCGCTTTCCACTGTGAAGTCTGCGGGCAATGCTACCAGTTCATCGGCAGGATGCAGCCCCTTCATTGCAAGCCATTGCGTCCCGGTGTCGCCCAGGTGGCGGGTCCAGTTGGTGAAGTTCTCCATGCTGCTGAAAGCACGGGAGATGATCCCATCGAACGGTTGTGCAGGTTGGAACGCCTCGACCCGGCTGTGGATAACCATGAGGTTGTCCAGCTTGAGTTCCATTTTCACCTGGGTCAGGAAGCGGGTTTTCTTGCCATTGGCATCGAGCACGGTCACCCGCTTGTGCGGATGCAGGATAGCCAAAGGAATACCAGGCATGCCACCACCACTGCCGACATCCAGCCAGTTGTCCCGCGCGCTGTGGATAAACGCCATGACGCTCAGACTGTCGAGCAGATGCCGCGAAACCATCTCGTCCGGGTCGCGCACGGCGGTCAGGTTGTAGGCTTTGTTCCATTTGATCAACAAGGCCAGGTAGCCGAGCAGTTTTTCATGCTGCTCGGCACTCAGTTCTACACCAAGCTGCCGCGCACCTGTGGACAACTCTTCAGCATGTTGCGGGGTAACCAGGGCACTCAAGCGCTTTGCTCCAATTCGCGGCCAGCGCCGCGTTTTTTCAAGTGAATCAGCAACAGGGAAATCGCCGCCGGGGTCACGCCTGGAATGCGCGATGCCTGGCCCAGGGTTTCCGGGCGGGTCTGGCCCAGCTTGCCCTGGATCTCCTTCGACAGGCCGGAAATGGTCGTGTAATCGATATCCACAGGCAACCGGGTGTCCTCGCTGGCACGCAGGCGAGCGATCTCATCCTGCTGGCGGTCGATGTAACCGGCGTACTTGGTGCGAATCTCGACCTGTTCGGCGACCTGTGGATCGATTGCCTCACCGCCGGTGGCCTCGATCAGGCCGGCGTAGTCGATTTCCGGGCGGGCCAGAAGGTTGAGCAAGCTGTACTCGTGGCTGAGCGGCGTGCCGAACTTATCCACAATGGCTTGGCCTTGTTCGGTATTGGGTCGTACCCAAGTCGACTTCAGGCGCTGCTCCTCGCGTTCGATACCGTCGCGCTTGGCGCAGAAGGCCGCCCAGCGCTGGTCATCGATCAGGCCCAGTTCACGGCCCTTTTCAGTCAGACGCAGGTCGGCGTTGTCTTCGCGCAGAATCAGCCGGTACTCGGCACGCGACGTAAACATACGGTACGGCTCCTGGGTGCCCAAGGTAATCAGGTCGTCGACCAGTACGCCGATGTAGGCCTCGTCACGGCGAGGGCACCAGCTGTCACGGCCTTGTGCCCGCAACGCGGCGTTGGTCCCGGCCAGCAGGCCCTGGGCGCCGGCTTCTTCGTAACCGGTGGTGCCATTGATCTGGCCGGCGAAGAACAAGCCGCCGATGACTTTGGTCTCGAGGCTGTACTTGAGGTCACGCGGGTCGAAGTAGTCGTACTCGATGGCATAGCCAGGGCGCACGATGTGGGCGTTTTCCATGCCACGGATCGAACGGACCAGTTCCAGCTGCACGTCGAACGGCAGCGACGTGGAAATACCGTTCGGGTACAGCTCATGGGTGGTCAAGCCCTCGGGCTCGATGAACACCTGGTGGCTTTCCTTGTCGGCGAACCGGTGGATCTTGTCTTCGATCGATGGGCAGTAGCGCGGGCCCACACCTTCGATCACGCCCGAATACATCGGCGAGCGGTCGAGGTTCGAGGCAATGATCTCGTGGGTACGCGCGTTGGTATGGGTAATCCAGCAACTGACCTGGCGCGGGTGCATTTCGGCATTGCCCATGAACGACATCACCGGTATGGGCGTATCGCCTGGTTGCTCGGTCATGACCGAAAAATCCACCGAACGACCGTCGATACGTGGTGGCGTACCCGTTTTCAATCGGCCCACGCGCAGTGGTAGCTCGCGCATACGGTGTGCCAGCGCGATCGAAGGCGGATCACCGGCACGACCACCTGAATGGTTTTGCAAGCCGATGTGGATCAGACCGCCAAGGAAGGTACCGGTGGTCAGTACCACCGATTCGGCAAAGAAACGCAGACCCATCTGGGTCACCACGCCTTTGACCTGATCCTGCTCGACGATCAGGTCATCGCAGGACTGCTGGAATATCCACAGGTTTGGCTGGTTCTCCAGGATTTCACGAACCACCGCCTTGTAGATGGCGCGGTCGGCCTGGGCACGGGTTGCCCGTACAGCTGGACCTTTGCGGTTGTTCAGAACGCGGAACTGGATGCCGCTCTTGTCGGTAGCCAATGCCATGGCGCCGCCAAGGGCATCGATCTCTTTGACCAGATGGCTTTTGCCGATACCGCCGATAGCGGGGTTGCAGCTCATGTGACCGAGGGTTTCCACGTTATGGGTCAACAGCAGGGTTTTCACACCCATGCGTGCTGACGCAAGCGCAGCCTCGGTACCGGCATGGCCGCCGCCGATGACGATCACTTCAAAACGGGAAGGGAAATCCACCACGCACCTCGTGCCTGTTTTTGCGAATAGAGAAGGTAAGCCGACAAGTATAGGGACTTACCCCCCCTTAAAGAAACCGTCTGAGCAAATTTTGACCAGTCTGTGGATGAGTGGCACACAACAGAAATCAAAGAAGAGAAATTTATAAAAGCTTTGTTTTTATGTTTATTCTTATGCACAGCCCTATCTGTGGATAAACCTTTGCAGGCGTTGAATTACGTCATGTACAGAGAAATTAAAGCCTGTGGTTGAAGTGGCCTGAGGGGTATGGATAACGTAATTTAGCCTGTGGATTAAATGCCTGTTTACCCACAGGGGGTTTTGTCCTCAGAAAAAAAGAATGCTTATCAACGGAGCTGAAGGCGGGTTTTCCACAGGGCTCCTGAGCGCATTTCCAAGCTTGTGTATGAAAAATTGTGAGCCTGTACTGGCCTTCTCGCAGGTAAACCCGTTCCCACAGGAGGGCGGAACAAGCATGGCAAGCAGGAAGCTTGTGGGTGCTGGCAGGCCGGCGATGGCGCCCGCACGGCAGATGCGTGAATTCCAGGCAAAAAAAAAGCCGCTCCCGAAGAAGCGGCCCTTGGCAGTGCCCGGCTGTGGATTATTTGCCGATACAGAAGCTGGAGAAGATCCGCCCCAGCAAATCATCCGAACTGAATGCCCCGGTGATCTCGCCCAACGCATGCTGGGCCTGACGCAGGTCTTCCGCCAACAGCTCTCCCGCGCCCGCCAGGGTCAGTTGTGCGCGGCCATGCTCCAAGTGCTCACTGGCCTGGCGCAACGCATCCAGGTGGCGCCTGCGGGCGCTGAAACCGCTCTCGGCAGTCTGTTCATAACCCATGCAGGCCTTCAGGTGGTCGCGTAGCAGCTGCAGGCCTGCGTCATTGCCCTTGGCGCTGAGGGTGATCGTGACGTGGCCATCATCACATTGTTCCAGCCCTACCCGCTCGCCACTCAGGTCTGCCTTGTTACGGATCAGCGTAACCTTCGCCGGGTTTGGCCGCTGGTCGAGAAACTCTGGCCACAGGGCAAACGGGTCGCTGGCTTCCGGCGCTGTGGAGTCGACCACCAGCAATACCCGGTCAGCCTCGCCAATGGCCTTCAGCGCCCGTTCCACACCAATCTTTTCCACATGGTCATCGGTGGCCCGCAACCCGGCGGTGTCCACCACATGCAGCGGCATGCCATCAATGTGGATATGTTCGCGCAAAATATCCCGTGTGGTGCCGGCAATGTCGGTGACGATCGCCGCTTCGCGCCCGGCCAGCTGGTTCAGCAGGCTGGATTTACCGGCATTGGGCCTGCCGGCGATAACCACCGTCATGCCGTCGCGCAGCAATGCACCCTGCCCGGCCTCGCGCTGCACGGTGGATAACTCTCGGCGTACGGTATCGAGCATCGACAGCACGTGCCCGTCGGCGAGGAAGTCGATCTCTTCTTCAGGGAAGTCGATCGCTGCCTCGACGTAGATGCGCAATGCGATCAACGCCTCGGTCAAACCATGCACACGCTTGGAGAACTCGCCCTGCAGCGAGCGCAGGGCGTTGCGGGCCGCCTGGCTGGAGCTGGCCTCGATCAGGTCGGCAATAGCTTCGGCCTGCGCCAGGTCGAGCTTGTCGTTGAGGAATGCGCGCTCGCTGAACTCACCTGGGCGGGCCAGCCGACAGCCAACTTGTACACAGCGCTGCAGCAGCATATCCAGCACCACCGGGCCACCGTGGCCCTGCAGCTCAAGCACGTCCTCGCCGGTGAACGAATTGGGCCCGGGGAAGAACAACGCGATCCCTTCGTCCAGTACCAGCCCTTCCTCATCGCGGAAGGGGCCGTAATGGGCGTGGCGCGGGGTAAGCGTACGGCCGGTGATCAATTGCCCAGCCTTGGCGGCCAGGGGCCCGGACAACCTGACAATCCCCACCCCGCCGCGGCCCTGGGCGGTGGCGATGGCTGCGATGGTTTCACGCACAATGTTCATGCTCGAAAGCCTCTACGACAACAACGACAGATAGCAAAAACGCCCCACTAGGGGGCGTTTTTATTCACAGGCTAGCGTAGCAGCCCGTCAGGCAGCAGCTTTTTTCGTGGCTGCTTCGATGCGACGTGTGATGTACCACTGCTGCGAGATCGACAAGCAGTTGTTCACAACCCAGTACAGCACCAGACCCGCTGGGAACCACAGGAAGAAGAAGGTGAAGATGATCGGCATCATTTTCATCACCTTGGCCTGCATCGGATCCGGCGGCGTTGGGTTAAGGCGTTGCTGGATGAACATGGTGGCGCCCATGATGATCGGCAGGATGAAGAACGGATCCTTGATCGACAGGTCGGTAATCCACAGCATCCATGGCGCCTGGCGCATTTCAACGCTTTCCAGCAGCACCCAGTACAGGGCCAGGAACACCGGCATCTGCACCAGGATCGGCAGGCAGCCGCCCAACGGGTTGATCTTCTCTTTCTTGTACAGCTCCATCATCGCCTGGGACATCTTCTGGCGATCATCACCGAAGCGCTCTTTCAACGCGGCGAGTTTCGGTGCAACGGCACGCATGCGCGCCATGGAACGGTAGCTGGCAGCCGACAACGGGAAGAACAGGCCTTTGATCAGCATGGTCAGCACGATGATCGACCAGCCCCAGTTGCCCAGCAGGCTGTGGATATGTTGCAGCAGCCAGAAGATCGGCTGGGCGATGAACCACAGGAAGCCGTAGTCGACGGTCAGTTCCAGGCCTGGGGACAATTCCTTGAGCTTGGACTGGATCTTCGGACCGGCATACAGCATGGCGCTGGTTTCAACCTTGCCACCGGCAGGTACGTTCAGTGCCGGGCCGGTGTAGCCGATGATGTAGTTGCCTTGGCTGTCCTTGCGCGTCTGAACAACGTTGTTGTCCGACTTGGCCGGGATCCACGCGGTCACGAAGTAGTGCTGCAGCCAGGCTACCCAGCCACCAGACACATTTTCTTTCAAATTGCCCTTGTCCATGTCCTTCATCGAGACCTTTTTGTAAGGCTCGGAAGCTGTCCACAGGGCTGCACCCAGGTAGGTGGCGGTGCCGGTCGCAGTGCTCGAAGACGGATCGCCGCTGGCGTCACGCTTGAGCTGGGCAAACATGTTGCCGCTCCACGGCTGGCTGCTCTGGTTGTCGATCAGGTAGCTGACATTCAGGTCGTACTCACCGCGCTTGAAGCTGAAGCGCTTGATGTAGTTGACGCCGTTGTCGCTGAACTTGAGGTCGACCACCAGTTGCTGCTGGCCGTCAGCCAGTTGGTAGCTTTTCTGCTCGGCGGCATACAGTGGGCGGCCGCTGGCGCGGGCATCCGGGCCGTTGGCGCCGGTCAGGCCACTTTGTGCCAGGTAGACACGCTCACCACCATTGTCGAACAACTGGAACGGGATGTCCGGGTGGTCCTGGCGGCGGGGGTATTTCGGCAGGTTCAGCTGGACGATGTCACCACCAACCGGGTCGATAGCCAGCTCAAGGACGTCGGTCTTGACGCGGATCAGGTCCTTGCTGAGTGCGACCGGTGCCAGTTCGGCAGGGCTGGAGTCGGCGTTGGCGCTCGGTACATCGGCGCTGGCACCGTTGTTACCGGCCGGCACGCCATCGGGCAAGCCCGGCGCAACAGTGCTGGCAGCAGTATTCTGAGTCGGCAAGGCAGCTTGGCCGTAGTCATCGTTCCACTTCAGGACCATGACGTAGGACACGACTGCCAGCGCGGCGATCAGGATCGTGCGTTTAATATCCATGATTACTCGGCTATCGAAGAAGTTCGGGAGGAAGGAGCGGGTGGAACGGGGTCGAAACCGCCTGCATTCCACGGATGACAACGCCCCAGGCGACGAACAGCCAGCCACCCACCACGCCACAAGCCATGATTTTCGATGGCTTCGTAGGCGTAACAGGAGCAGCTGGGGAAGAAACGACAGTGGCTGGCCATCAGAGGACTAATGGCGTAACGGTAAAACTGGATCGGAACGAGCGCCAGTTTACGCATCTTGGCTGTCTACCCCTGCGCAATTGGCGGTGACTACTGGTGCTGGGCGGGAGCGCGCCAGGCGTTTCCAGAGTTTGCCAAAGTGTTGGTGCAATTCCGGGTTTTCTACTTCACCCAATCCCTTGCGCGCGACGATCACGATGTCCAGGCCGGCGAGTAACTGCTGGTTCAGACGAAAGGAATCGCGCATCAAGCGCTTGAGGCGATTGCGTTGAACGGCGAGTTTGACGCTTTTCTTGCCGATCACCAGGCCCAGCCGTGGGTGATCGAGGCCGTTCTCGCGAGCAAGGATAAGCAGGTTTTTCCCTGGAACCTTGCCGGTTGGGGAGTCGAAGACCGCTTTGAAATGCCGGGGTGTAAGCAGTCGCTTTTCCCGACTGAAGTCCTGACTCACCACCTGTGCCGAAAAATCAAATGGCCAGACGCTTACGGCCTTTGGCACGACGACGCGACAGAACAGCGCGGCCGTTCTTGGTAGCCATACGGGCACGGAAACCGTGAGTGCGCGCGCGCTTGATGGTGCTTGGTTGGAAAGTACGTTTCATGGCGTGTTACCTGGTTTGTCGACGACGGGCCGGGATGGCCCCCTTTTTACGAGACCGGCGATTCTAGAGAAAGCAAGCCCGTAGGTCAATTTCCAACCAGTCTTTCCCTATAGAGCATGTGATGGACGGCAACTGCTCGGCCATGACCCCCAGGGTGCTTGATCGAAGGTACGCCTTGGGGACAACATGAAAAAAAGAAGAGAGATATAAAAAGCTTTTCTGATAAACCTATAAAGCTTAGGTGGATAACTTTCTGTGGATAACCTACTCAAGGCCACGGTTAATGGGATGTACAGCGTTTCATAAGTATGTTGTGAAGCCGTGCTGCACTTGTTTCGTAGGTGGTCGCAACCTGTGGATTAAATAGCCTGTTATGCACATGTGAATTATCCACAGGCTACAACTCAGGGTTGTGCATAGCCCTCATGGCGGGTTATCCACAGAGCTTATCAACACCGCCTTCATGCCAATCTGGTCGATAAATGGCTGATTTGTCATGGTTACTCATGTGTCCACATGTGGATAACTGGACGCTCGACCGGTACAATGGCGGTTTGTTTTTGCCTCATCCGGCTTTCAAACTCAGGGGATATCCGTGTCAGTGGAACTTTGGCAGCAGTGCGTGGAGCTTCTGCGCGATGAACTGCCTGCCCAGCAATTCAACACCTGGATCCGTCCGCTACAGGTCGAAGCCGAAGGCGACGAGTTGCGCGTCTATGCGCCTAACCGTTTCGTTCTCGATTGGGTCAATGAAAAGTACCTGGGCCGCTTGCTCGAATTGTTGGGCGAGAACGGCAGCGGCATAGCACCTGCCCTTTCCTTATTAATAGGCAGCCGCCGCAGCTCGGCCCCGCGCGCCGCGCCCAACGCGCCGGTCAGTGCTGCGGTCGCCGCTTCACAGGCGCAGACCCAGGCTAAAAGCCAGACCCTCAAGGCTGCGCCTGCTGCGGCTACCCTCGAACCTGCAGCAGTAACGGTTACCGAATCTGTTCCGATGGATGAAATGGCCGAGCCGTCTTCGCGCGACAGCTTCGATGCCATGGCTGAGCCGGCCGCTGCGCCAGCCACCAGTGGCAGGGCCGAACAGCGCACCGTACAGGTTGAAGGTGCGCTCAAGCACACCAGCTATCTGAACCGAACCTTCACCTTCGATACCTTTGTCGAGGGTAAGTCGAACCAGCTGGCGCGCGCAGCGGCCTGGCAGGTCGCAGACAACCCCAAGCATGGCTACAACCCGTTGTTCCTTTATGGCGGAGTGGGTCTGGGTAAAACCCACCTTATGCATGCTGTGGGTAACCACCTGCTGAAGAAGAACCCGAACGCCAAGGTTGTGTACCTGCATTCGGAGCGCTTCGTCGCAGACATGGTCAAGGCGCTGCAGCTCAATGCCATCAACGAATTCAAGCGTTTCTACCGTTCGGTAGATGCGCTGCTGATTGACGATATCCAGTTCTTTGCCCGCAAGGAGCGCTCCCAGGAAGAATTCTTCCACACCTTCAACGCGCTGCTTGAGGGTGGCCAGCAGGTCATCCTGACCTCCGACCGCTACCCCAAAGAGATCGAAGGCCTGGAAGAGCGCTTGAAGTCGCGCTTTGGCTGGGGCCTCACGGTTGCCGTAGAGCCGCCAGAGCTGGAGACGCGTGTAGCCATCCTCATGAAGAAGGCTGACCAGGCCAAGGTCGAACTGCCGCATGATGCAGCGTTCTTCATCGCCCAGCGTATCCGTTCCAACGTTCGCGAACTGGAAGGTGCGCTGAAGCGGGTGATCGCTCACTCGCATTTCATGGGGCGCGATATCACCATCGAGCTGATCCGCGAATCGCTGAAGGACCTTCTGGCCCTGCAGGACAAGCTGGTCAGTGTGGATAACATTCAGCGTACCGTCGCCGAATACTACAAGATCAAGATCTCCGATTTGCTGTCCAAGCGACGGTCGCGTTCCGTGGCGCGCCCTCGCCAGGTGGCCATGGCGCTGTCCAAAGAGCTGACCAACCACAGCTTGCCGGAAATCGGCGACATGTTTGGCGGGCGCGACCATACGACCGTGCTGCACGCCTGTCGCAAGATCAACGAATTGAAGGAATCCGACGCGGATATCCGCGAGGACTACAAGAACCTGCTGCGAACGCTGACGACCTGATGGCCGTGTGCGCAGCTAATTGAAGGCAAGGGACTAGACCATGCATTTCACCATTCAACGCGAAGCCCTGTTGAAACCCCTGCAACTGGTCGCCGGTGTCGTCGAGCGCCGTCAGACCTTGCCGGTCCTGTCCAACGTGTTGCTGGTCGTGCAAGGCCAGCAACTGTCGTTGACCGGTACCGACCTGGAAGTCGAACTGGTAGGCCGCGTGCAACTGGAAGAGCCGGCTGAGCCTGGCGAGATCACTGTCCCGGCGCGCAAGCTGATGGACATCTGCAAAAGCCTGCCCAATGACGCCCTGATCGATATCAAAGTCGACGAGCAGAAACTGTTGCTCAAGGCCGGCCGTAGCCGTTTCACCTTGTCCACCCTGCCTGCAAACGACTTCCCCACAGTGGAAGAAGGCCCAGGTTCGCTGACCTGCAACCTGGAACAGAGCAAGCTGCGCCGCTTGATCGAGCGCACCAGCTTCGCCATGGCTCAGCAGGATGTGCGCTACTACCTCAACGGCATGCTGCTTGAGGTTTCCCGCAACACCCTGCGTGCAGTGTCTACCGACGGTCACCGCCTGGCCCTGTGCTCCATGACGGCGCCCATCGAGCAAGACGACCGTCACCAGGTCATCGTGCCCCGCAAAGGTATCCTGGAGTTGGCGCGCTTGCTGACCGACCCAGAAGGCATGGTCAGCATCGTGCTCGGCCAGCACCACATTCGTGCGACCACTGGCGAGTTCACCTTTACCTCCAAGCTGGTAGACGGCAAATTCCCCGACTATGAGCGCGTATTGCCCAAAGGCGGCGACAAGGTGGTGGTTGGCGATCGTCAGGCGTTGCGTGAGGCATTCAGCCGTACCGCGATTCTTTCCAACGAGAAGTACCGCGGTATTCGCCTGCAGCTGGCTGCTGGCCAATTGAAGATTCAGGCCAATAACCCCGAGCAGGAAGAGGCGGAAGAAGAAATCAGTGTGGACTACGATGGTAGCTCGCTGGAAATCGGCTTCAACGTCAGCTATCTGCTGGATGTGCTGGGCGTGATGACCACTGAGCAAGTTCGTCTGATCCTGTCTGACTCCAACAGCAGTGCGCTGCTGCAGGAAGCCGGGAATGATGATTCTTCCTACGTTGTCATGCCGATGCGCCTGTAACCTGTAGCAGGCGACATGTCCCTTCGACGTATCATGGTCACCGCGGTGCGCAACCTGCACCCGGTGACGCTCTCACCCTCCCCCCGCATCAATATCCTTTACGGCGCCAACGGCAGTGGCAAGACCAGTGTGCTGGAAGCCGTGCACTTGCTTGGATTAGCGCGCTCATTCCGCAGCACCCGTTTGAACCCGGTCATACAGTACGAACAGGCTGCCTGTACCGTGTTTGGTGAGGTGCAATTGACGGAGGGCGGCACCTGTAACCTCGGTGTGTCCCGCGAGCGCCAAGGGGACTTTACCATTCGCATCGATGGGCAGAACGCTCGTAGCGCTGCGCAGTTGGCAGAGCTGCTGCCGTTGCAGCTCATCAATCCGGACAGCTTTCGGCTACTGGAGGGCGCACCAAAAATTCGTCGCCAGTTCCTGGATTGGGGAGTGTTCCACGTGGAACCTCGCTTCCTACCCGCTTGGCAACGGCTGCAGAAGGCGCTGCGGCAGCGGAACTCATGGTTGCGGCATGGTACACTTGACCCAGCTTCGCAAGCCGCCTGGGACCGGGAACTGTGCCTGGCCAGTGCGGAAATAGATGAATACCGTCGCAATTATATCAAGGCCTTGAAGCCCGTCTTCGAGCGAACCCTGAGCGAACTGGTCGAACTGGACGGGTTGACCCTGAGCTACTATCGAGGCTGGGACAAGGACCGGGAACTGCAAGAAGTACTCGCCTCCTCTCTCCTTCGCGATCAGCAAATGGGCCATACCCAAGCCGGTCCGCAGCGCGCTGATCTGCGTCTTCGCCTAGCTGCCAATAATGCAGCCGACATTTTGTCGCGTGGTCAGCAAAAGCTGGTGGTGTGCGCACTGCGCATTGCCCAAGGCCACCTCGTCAGCCAGGCTCGCCGCGGTCACTGTATTTATCTCGTGGATGACTTGCCGTCCGAACTCGACGACCAGCACCGCCGCGCTCTGTGCCGCTTGCTTGAAGAATTACGCTGCCAGGTGTTCATCACCTGTGTAGATCACGAATTACTGAGGGAAGGCTGGCAGACGGAAACGCCAGTTGCTTTGTTCCACGTGGAACAAGGCCGTATCACCCAGACCCACGACCATCGGGAGTGAAGGCATGAGCGAAAATCAAACGTACGACTCCTCCAGCATCAAGGTGCTGAAAGGTTTGGATGCCGTACGCAAGCGTCCCGGCATGTACATTGGCGACACCGATGATGGTAGCGGCCTGCACCACATGGTCTTCGAAGTGGTCGACAACTCGATCGACGAAGCCCTCGCCGGTCACTGCGATGACATCACTGTCATTATTCACCCGGACGAATCCATCAGTGTCCGCGACAACGGTCGCGGCATTCCGGTCGATGTGCATAAAGAAGAAGGTGTTTCCGCCGCTGAGGTCATCATGACCGTCCTGCACGCCGGCGGTAAGTTTGACGATAACTCCTACAAAGTCTCCGGCGGTTTGCACGGTGTTGGGGTTTCGGTCGTAAACGCCCTCTCCGAGAAGCTGGTATTGACCGTTCGCCGCAGCGGCAAGATCTGGGAACAGACCTACGTTCACGGTGTTCCACAAGCGCCGATGGCGGTTGTGGGTGACAGCGAAACCACGGGCACCCATATCCATTTCAAGCCTTCGGCTGAAACCTTCAAGAACATCCATTTCAGCTGGGATATCCTGGCCAAGCGGATTCGCGAACTGTCGTTCCTCAACTCGGGCGTCGGCATTCTGCTGAAAGATGAGCGCAGTGGTAAGGAAGAGTTCTTCAAATACGAAGGTGGCCTGCGAGCGTTCGTTGAGTACCTGAACACCAACAAGACGCCGGTCAACAACCAGGTGTTCCACTTCAATGTGCAGCGCGAGGATGGCGTAGGTGTTGAAGTTGCCCTGCAATGGAACGACAGCTTCAACGAAAACCTGCTGTGCTTTACCAACAACATTCCGCAGCGTGATGGTGGTACCCACCTGGTGGGCTTCCGTTCCTCGCTGACCCGTAGCCTTAACAACTACATCGAGCAGGAAGGTCTGGCGAAGAAGAACAAGGTAGCCACCACTGGCGACGATGCCCGTGAAGGCCTGACCGCGATCATTTCGGTGAAGGTCCCGGACCCTAAATTCAGCTCACAGACTAAAGACAAGTTGGTTTCCTCGGAGGTGAAAACCGCCGTTGAGCAGGAAATGAACAAGTACTTTGCCGACTTCCTGCTGGAGAACCCCAACGAGGCCAAGGCCGTCGTTGGCAAGATGATCGACGCTGCGCGTGCTCGGGAAGCGGCCCGCAAAGCCCGTGAAATGACCCGTCGCAAGGGCGCGTTGGACATTGCCGGCTTGCCGGGCAAATTGGCGGACTGCCAGGAAAAGGACCCTGCCCTTTCTGAGCTGTACCTGGTGGAGGGTGACTCCGCAGGTGGCTCCGCCAAACAGGGCCGTAACCGCCGTACCCAGGCGATCCTGCCGCTGAAGGGGAAGATCCTCAACGTCGAGAAGGCGCGCTTCGACAAGATGATCTCGTCCCAGGAAGTAGGCACGCTGATCACGGCGCTGGGGTGTGGCATTGGCCGCGAAGAGTACAACATCGATAAATTGCGTTATCACAACATCATCATCATGACCGATGCTGACGTTGACGGTTCGCACATCCGTACCTTATTGCTGACCTTCTTCTTCCGCCAATTGCCGGAGCTTGTCGAGCGCGGCTACATCTACATTGCCCAGCCGCCGCTGTACAAGGTCAAGCGAGGTAAGCAGGAGCAGTACATCAAAGACGACGAGGCCATGGAAGAGTACATGACCCAGTCGGCCCTGGAAGATGCCAGCCTGCACTTGGACGAGTCGGCGCCAGCGGTTGCCGGTGTACAACTGGAAAACCTGGTCAACGAATTCCGCGGCGTGATGAAAACGCTCAAGCGTCTGTCGCGCTTGTACCCAGAAGACATCACCGAGCATTTCATCTACCTGCCGGAAGTGACCGTCGAGCAATTGGGCGATCATGCTGCGATGCAAGCCTGGCTGGTGAAGTTCCAGGCGCGCCTGAGCAACAGCCAGAAGTCCGGCCTTGGTTATCAGGCTAGCCTGCGCGAAGACAAAGAGCGCAATGTGTGGCTGCCGGAAGTGGAAGTGACCTCCCACGGCCTGGCCAGCTACGTCACGTTCAACCGCGACTTCTTTGGCAGCAACGACTACCGTACGGTCGTGAAGCTGGGGGCCAACCTTTCTACCCTGCTGGGCGAAGGTGCTTATGTGCAGCGCGGCGAGCGCCGCAAGGCGGTCAGCGAGTTCAAGGAAGCACTGGACTGGCTGATGAACGAAAGCACCAAGCGGCATACTATCCAGCGATACAAAGGGCTGGGTGAGATGAACCCTGAGCAACTGTGGGAAACCACCATGGACCCAACCGTGCGCCGGATGCTCAAGGTCACCATCGAAGATGCCATCGCTGCCGACCAGATCTTCAACACCCTGATGGGTGATGCGGTCGAACCACGCCGTGACTTCATCGAGAGCAATGCCCTGTCGGTTTCTAACCTGGACTTCTGACCGGCCGGTGTAGGTTCACAGAAAAGCTGCACGCTTTCACAAATAGATGACCGGCCGGGCTTCAACCATGGCCCCTGTCGGTCACCATCAAGCCCGCCTTCGCGGGCTTTTTTTTGCCTGGAATTCCTGCCGGGGCGCCCTACTCCGCTCATTGGAAAATGATGCAGATGGGGGGATTTGAGGAAGTGATTTGATGGGGCGCTGGAAGTGCTGAGAGGGTCGGCGGGCGGATCTGAGCAGCAGAGAGATTGAGAGGACTTTAAAACTAATATTTGAACACCTTAATAGTTAATTAAGCGTACGTGTTAAGTATTAATTTGAACAATTTAGTATGGAAATGGAATTTGGTGGAAGTTGCCATTTTGGATTTTTTGTAGATTTCGAAGGGATGTTGGAATAAGATCTATGACCAACTTTTCCGCTTTGCACTGAAGATTTTCAGCCAAATCAGCTGTTTGAAGCGAGAGCTTCAGACCTGATCCAAATTGCTCCAGCGATCACGAAGTGGCCGTTTAGAAATAAAGAGAGCAAGCCGATTGCTTTAGATTCTGATCAGTCATGAGAGTCATGACCAATGAGAGAAAAGGAGACCTGAAAATGTAGAAAAACGCGATCAATCCCGAGAGGACTGACCGCGCTTAGCGAAGCAGACTTGCGTCCTCAGAACCCGCAATGTCTGCTTTTTCGAAGCGACTGTCAATCCTCTCCCATTTTTTCGACCTTAGCGAGGTTACTCGACGGCACAGTGTTGCCTGTCGAAAGGCCTCACTTCGCCCGCCCTGCGCCTTGATTTTTTGGCGCAGCGTCGGCGCTCGCTTCGAGATTTTCGGAGGTGTTTCATGACAGTACGAAAGGTGGTCACGCGGCGGTCCAACCATTACCGCGGCTACTTCCCATCGCTCAAAAATAAAAAGCCTGTGCCCTGGGAGTCCCAGCTTGTTGGCGCTGATGGAAAATT
>NZ_DKJF01000029.1:0-7762 GCF_002454615.1 Pseudomonas sp. UBA6699 | reverse complement strand
ATCCCCCTTCGTACCCGGGTGACCGAAGGTCTTGCGTACTACGGACAAGCGCTGCTGGATGTCCTCATGCAGGGACGACAGGAGCTGGGAAAGCGACCACTGGGACATGCTGTACCTCGATGGGACGTGTATGGAAGCCGATGGAATCAGGACAGTGGGAACTTGGGGCCAAACAGTGCGCGCCAGGCGCGAAGCGCTTCGATATTGCGACCACGACGCGCGTGGTCGATGGCGATGCTTGCGTCTTGGCTCGCCTGGAACAGCAGCTGCTGCGCGCGCTGCTTGCGCGCGGCATCCATATCGTTGCTGATCGCCGGGCCAAGTCCGGCGGGATCCGGCCACTCGTCATGAACTCGATCGGCAAGCGTGGCAAAGAACGACTGGATCTCGCGATCGAACGATCCTCCCCAGCCGCCGTAAAGACACTCAAGGGCCATTACCTCGATCAGGAACGAGGGCTTCACCGGCTTCAGATCGCCGTGCTTGGGATTGTTGTTCCAGTACTTCACCATGCGCACGAGACCTTTCCACTCATTGCCATAGGCTTGGTGCGCTGCGGTCGCCTTGTCCTTATGGATCTCCGGGTCCGTCTTGATCCACTTTCCGGACGCCGTATCGGGGATCTCATACTGGTCGCCGGTATCGAATGCGGGCACCGCATCCACGCTGACCACCCGGTAGTCCGTGTTGTCCTCCGCGTCGATGTGAACACCGAAATCCACGTTGATCGAGCGCGCCTGTTTGCGCACGGCCGCCGAACCGTATTTCTCCACCAATGCAGAGTGGAAATCATCCAGCACTACCGATGCGGCCTTGCCGTGGTAATGCTTCTCCGAGTCCTTCAGCACGAAGAAGATGTCGATATCCTTGAGCGGCTTCGTCTTCGTGTATCGAGCATAGGAACCGGTCAGGAAGCTGCGCGCAATGCCGAACTTGGTCTGCAGGTAGTCCCGCACTTCGTTCTGGCGTTGCGAGGCATTCTTCTGTTCGCGTTCGTTGAGTTCCAGACGCGACTTGAACTTGCGAAAAGCTTCATCGATCGACAGCATCAGCGTTGCCTCCAATATCCGGCCTGACCCGCCAGGCCGCTGTGTTCGACAGTCGAGCCTAGGCTCTGCTTGACCATTCCATCCGTCGAGCGATAACTTCCTTTGCTCCATCCCTCCACATCAGGTCGCCCTGGCTTTGTATCGAGCATTAACTTGTACTTGGCCTGCGATGGCAGCAGCCCAGCTTTCTTGATCGCGTACTTCAACTGCTCGGTATCTGTCCAGAAGCTGCCGTCGCCATCGGACCACCCATACACGATGTCGATATCCCATCGGGTCACGAGCTTGTCGGTTGCCGGGTTGTAGATCTCCAGAATCACCTTGCGCAGATCACCGGTCCCGAGCCACGTCTTGATGGCTCGGGTATTGCTCTCCCAGCGATCCGCAAAGTGCTCAGGGTCCAGCCCACTGAGCAGGATGATGTCTTTCAAGCTCTTGAGGATGTTGTCGGTCACATAGGTAACCGAGTGCGTGTACGAGTAGGTGGCGACGGTGCTCATGACTTGAGGAAACCTCCGAGGTCGAGCGACAGCGCTTGCCCAGCATCGGCCTGCGCCTGCGTGGCAATTCCTTGGCTCAAGTCCCGTGCAATGATGCGAGAACTGTGCTTTTTGAGCGCGCTTTGCACCCAGCCGAGCTGCTCCTTCGGACACGGCAGCGAGACTCCCCAGTCTCCCTTCAACGGCTCGAACCCCAAGACTTCTTCGTTGGCATCATCACCATAGATCGCGTCTTCGTCGAAGAGGCAGTAGATCCTGGTCCGTGGTCCATCGCATGTCGCAACGATGGGCGCGCTCTTGGGTGCCTGGTCGGCGATCAAGCTGGCGGCCACGCCCGTCACGGCCCTGAGTTCAGAGCGAGCCGTGCCGTCCTTGCCCTGAGTGAGCAGTTCGACAATGGCATCCCATGTCTGCAACGCATCGCGGTGCGGCGAGCTGCGAAACGTCCGGCTGACAACGGTGGTCATTTTTGCTTCCCTCCTTGAAGGCGCATTTGCTTTGCCTGTCGTATCGCACTGCGCAAGTGCTCTACGGAAAGCTTGTTCGGATCGATAGCCACTTGCGGGTCGGCCGCGAGGGCGTTGGCTACGACCTTGCGAATGGCCCGACCATCCAATCCGACGCACTCGCCAGCGCACGCGTCGAACTGGTGAGCCGAGGAAAGCTTGCCAATCCCCGGAAATGTCTTTGCCAGGCCATTCAGGCAGTCCACTAGGATCTGCTTGCAGGCATCCTTGCCGGGCAGTGGCACCTCCATCACCATGTCGCAACGAGATAGGAAGGCACTGTCGACGGCCTGTGGGAAGTTGCTGGTGGCCACGAACAGCAGATGCGGGTTGCGTTCGGCCAACATGTCCAACTGCACCAACACCGCGTCGGTGGCCCGGTGCACATCAACCGGGTTGGCTTCCAGGCTGAGCTTCGCTCGATCAGCCGCAAGCGTTTCGACCTCGTCCAGAAGGACGATCGTCGGGCCCGCCGCTGCGGATTCTGCGATCGATTGCGAGAACAGGTCTGCCACGGCGCGTTGAGTCTTTCCCATTGCAGAGCTCGTCAGCGTGTGAGGCTCCACTTCCAGCAATCGAAACTTCGCAGAAGAAAAAGATTCGGCCACACGATGCGCCAAGCCCCGTGCCAAGGAGGTCTTCCCAGTCCCCGGCGGGCCGACCAACAAGATCACGCCGTGCAGGGGGAGTACCGTGCGCTCCACCTTGGGGCGCACCGTGAAGTTGACGATCGCTTGTGACAGCAACTGTTTTTTGATGGCTTCGTCCATCACGATCGAATCCCACAAGTCACCCAGCGACTTATCCGGCAGCTTCCAGCTTCGATGGATGCCTTTCGGCAAAGTGGCGTCTGATGAAGGATTCTTGGTCATCCGTGGCTCTCGGCGGGTCAGAGAATGGTGCGATAGGTCGCCAGCACCTTGGTCGTTTGCACAAGGCCTTGGCGCAGCAGGATTTCGAGATAGCGGTCCACATCGATCGGCGGATGCTTGAGTTGGGCACGCTGGCGCTGCGCAGCCGACACTACGGCGGCCGCATCCAGATCCAGCAGGTTGTCCACAAACTCATCGGGGTGCTGCGATTCGATGCCGTACGGAGCCAGCAGATCGTTCGGGAAATCACGTTCGTTGAACGTCACAATCACGCTCGCACCGCAGCGAATCGCCGCAGCCAGGACGTGCCGATCGTTCGGATCGGGTAATGTCAGGCCTGCCACGAGCGCTTCGTAGCCCTCCACCAAGCCGTCCGGAATGGCCCTGTCCATGAGATCCGACGTCCTGTCGACCTGAACCCGGGTGAGATCGGGGCGGTTGATCAACAGATTGCGTTTCCACTCCTCATGAATGGCTTGGCTCCACCGCGCCCGGAAGCGGCCAGACAGGCCGAGCCACATCAGGAAATCCCGCAGTGGCGCGGGATATAGAACGCACGCGTCGTAGACGGCGGTGAATGGGGAATGCCTCATTCGTATCCCATTCCCAACTCTTGCGACTGCTGAGCGAGTTCGGCCATCGCCTGCTCACTGGCGCGCTCGCGCGCTTCCTTGTACTGCATCAGATCGGCGAACCTCACCCTGCGGTGCTTGCCGGTGCGATGAAATGCCAACACCCCATCTTCTAGCAGCTTGACGAAATGGGGACGGGACACGTTGAGCAAGTCCGCCGCCTCTTGGGTCGTCAGCTCTGCATGGACGGGCACCACCTTTACTGCATTGCCATCGGCCAACTCGGCCAGGATGTCGACCAGCAGGCGTAAAGCCGAGGTAGGCAGTTCCACCTGATGAGCCTGTTTGTGGTCATCAAAGATCTGGATGTGCTGCGTCTCGAACTGGGTTGCGAGGTAAGCCGCCAAGGCACGTTGACCCTGGACGGCTGCCTTAACCTCTCCCGCGGCGGGAAGGGTCATCTTGGATTGGGCAGTGGCGGTGGTCATGGGTAGCTCCTAAGCGAAAACGGTTGCAGAGCCGATCATATTCGAAACACTCGAAAAACGCAATAATCGAAACTCCACCCGGGCTTTTGTAGGTTCGCTCGCGGTATGCCCAATCCGGTCGTCCGCCAGTTCCTATTGTTTGCGGCCTAAAACAGCCCTGATCTCCACGATCACCCCATTGCTGATCACACAGGAATGGCGCGATGGTGGCTTCGATCTGGCTGCGCGCCGCGCATCGCGGCGTGCCCACTTTTCTCGTGACGGCCCTCCTGCTGGGTCAGTCCCAGATGGCCTTGGCCGAGTCTCCGGCACAGCGCCAGGAGCTGGTCGCCGCACTGCGCCAGCTCGACGCGCTGGAGCGCACCGTCGCGGACAGCGCCGCGCATGCCCCCATCCAGCCGGGCGAGCGCTACCACTTCGACTACCCGCGGCTGCTGGCTGACCTGGCGCGCGTTCGCGCCGGCATCCAGTTTCACCTGACGCCATCGCGCGCTCAGCCGCGCGACCCCTCCGAACTGGCCGGCGACTACCGCACCGAGCGGGCGGCCGAGCCGCTGCCGGCGACGACTGCGGGGGGCAAGCAATGAACGGCGCCCAGGTCTCGGCATTTCAAGCCAACAGCGGCATCGCGCCTTCCGCAATGGCGACCGTCCTGGTCGGCGTCGTGTTCGCGGTCCTGCTCGTGTGGGGCGTCTGGGCCATCCGAACGGCCTACGTGGGGTGGTCCGAGAGCCGCCTCAACCAGCGCCAGTTCCTCGGCGTCTGCATCCGCTTCGTCGCGATGTACCTCGTCCTGAGTTTCTTCCTTCTGTCCTGACCTGAAAGGCCCGACCATGCACAACCGCATCCTCACTTCCCGTCTCGCCCAGCGCGCCGCCATGGCCCTGGGCGCCGCCGCGCTGCCCGCGCTGTCGTTCGCGCAAGGCCTGCCGCAGTTGGAGAACCCGACCCGCGGCACCGGCAACGGCATCATGGAAACGATCAGGAACTACGGCTACGACATCATCATGCTCGTAGCCCTCCTGGTCGTGGCGTCGATGTTCATCGGCGTCTGCTACCACGCCTACGGCACCTACGCGGAAATCCACACCGGCCGCAAGACCTGGGGCCAGTTTGGCCTCACCGTCGCGATCGGTGCCGTGCTGCTCGTGATCGGCATCTGGCTGCTCACCGAAGCCACCGGCATCCTGTAAGGCGAGGCCGGTATGTCCGAGCAGCAGCACGTCCGTGCGGACGGGACGGTCACGTTCCTTCCGCATCGGCTCAACCGCCACCCTGTTGTCGTGCGCGGCCTCACCGCCGACGAACTGTGGATCTGCTGCGGCCTGTCCGGCGCCGCCGGCCTGCTGGTCGGCGCGCCGCTGTCCTGGGTGTTCCGCACGATCGCCATCGCGCCGACGTTCGTCGTCCTGGGCGTGGCCCTGGGCGTCTTCATCGGCGGCGGCATCCTGCGCCGGCTCAAGCGCGGGCGCCCCGACACCTGGCTGTACCGGCAACTGCAATGGCGCATCGCCACGCGCCATCCACTGATGGCGGGATGGGTAGGCGGCCACGTGCTGATCTCGCGCTCCGGCTTCTGGTCCACCCGAAGGTCCGTTGCAAGGGGGGCACGATGAGCCGCTTCAAGAACGAGATCACCCACCTGCAGGCGCACATCAAGACCTTGCGCCTGGGCGCGGGCGCGCTGGTCATTGTCGCCCTGGTCATGGGCGGCGGCTGGTGGAGCGCGCCGCGCGACCTGACCATCCACGTCCCGCCCGACCTGCGCTCTGGCAGTACCCGCAAGTGGTGGGAAGTGCCGCCCGAATCGGTCTATGCGTTCACGTTCTACGTGTTCCAGACGCTGAACCGCTGGCCGACCAATGGCGAAGAAGACTACTCGCGCAACCTCCACACGCTCTCGCCGTACCTCACCCCGTCCTGCCAGGCCTTCCTTCGCGCGGACTACGACTACCGCCGCTCCACCGGCGAGCTACGCCAGCGCG
This sequence comes from Pseudomonas sp. UBA6699, assembly GCF_002454615.1. NCBI lineage: Bacteria > Pseudomonadati > Pseudomonadota > Gammaproteobacteria > Pseudomonadales > Pseudomonadaceae > Pseudomonas > Pseudomonas sp. UBA6699. Next base: position 1,790 of record NZ_DKJF01000029.1, on the reverse strand, counting down.
TGCGCGGCATCTACGAGATTCCCGGCCGCGGCTATGGCGACGACCCCACGGCGCGCGTGCGCACCGTGTCCGATCGCGACTGGGTGGTGACGCTGGACATCACGGCGGACGAGTACTACGGCGCCGAGCAGGTCAAGCGCGCCCTGGTGCGTTATCCGATCAAGGTCACGCGGGTGGACGTCGATCCCGCCCGCAACCCGTTCGGCCTGGCGCTGGACTGCTACGAAGGCGCGCCCCAGCGCATCAGTGCACCGGAGCCGGCGCGCCCGGCGTCGAGTGGCCTGTCTCCGCAAGCGCCTCAAGGAGGAAACACCCCATGAAGCATCCTGTACTCGCGCTGCTGGGGCTACTGGCCGTGGCCGCGGCACCCGTCGCCCAGGCGGTGGAGATCCTGCGTTGGGAACGCATGCCACTGGCAGTGCCGCTGAAGGTCGGTCAGGAACGCATCGTGTTCATCGACCGGAACGTGCGCGTGGGCGTGCCCGCGGGCGTGGGCGAACGCCTGCGCGTGCAGAGTGCGGGTGGCGCGGTGTACCTGCGCGCCAGCGAGCCGATCGAGCCCACGCGGTTGCAACTGCAGGACGCCGACACGGGCGCGCTGATCCTGCTGGACATCGCAGCCGAACCGCCCAAGGACGGGGAAGCCGAGCTGGAGCCGGTGCGCATCGTCGAGGGTGACAGCGCACCGGGACGCTATGGCGAGCAGGCCGACAGTGCCGAGGCCCCGGCACGCGCCCAGGACCAGGCAGGTGCGCGGACCGCGCGGCGCGAAACTCCGGTCCCTGTCGTGCTGACGCGCTTCGCCGCGCAGAACCTCTACGCACCGCTGCGCACCGTCGAGCCGCTTCCGGGCGTCATGCGGGTCAACCTGCCCCGCGACCTCGACCTGGACACACTGATGCCAACGCTGCCGGTGCGCGCGGTCGCGCTCGCGTCGTGGCGCCTGGAAGACCAATGGGTGACTGCCGTGCGCCTTACCAACACCGGCGCCGACTGGGTCGCGCTCGACCCGCGCGTGCTGCAAGGCGATTTCCTCACCGCCACCTTCCAGCACGAGGCGCTGGGCCCGCGCGGCACGCCCGAGGACACGACCGTCCTCTACCTGGTCACGGGCGGCCGCGGCCTCGCGCAGTCGCTGCTGCCGGCGATTCACCGCTTCGACCCTGCCGTGCATCTGCCGCAGCCGGACGGCGACGAGAACGCCAAGGAGGCCCGCCATGCGCAGTAACGGCCTGCTCAAGTGGCTGATGATCCCTGTCGCCATCCTGGTGCTGTTCGTCGGTATCCGGCTGTTCTCGGGTGGAGGCAGCACGGCGCCACCCGCGGCGGACAACGGCGCCCAGCTCACGCCCGAGGAAATGAAGGCGCTGGGCATCGAAGGCGACACCCCGCGCGACACCGTGGCGACGCTCGTTGCCCAAGTGAAGCAGTTGCGCACCGAGCTTCAGACCGCGCTCTCGGACAACAAGTCGCAGCGTGAAGAGAACCAGCGACTGCGCCAGCGCGAGAACTCCATCGACCAGCGCATCAACTCGGCGCTCGAATCCGAGCGGTCCAACCTGCGCCGCGACCAGGAGCAGGCGGCCAGCGCGCGCCAGCAGACCGAAGGGCTGCTCGCCGACCTGCAGCGGCGCCTGGACAGCATCGGCGGGCGCGGCGGCGGCCATGCGGACCTGCCCGTGGGCCTGGGGCTGCAGGGCGGCGACGAGGCCGGCATGGAGGGCGGCGTGCGGTGGGTCGAGCCGGACGACGCAAAGCCCGCCGAGGGGCGCAACGGCGGTCGTGGCGCG
>NZ_DKJF01000030.1:0-12745 GCF_002454615.1 Pseudomonas sp. UBA6699 | reverse complement strand
CCAGATCAAAAGCTGGGCAGGGTTTGGTTGCGTGGTGCGAAACCCACGAAAGCGCAGTTGTTGCTTCTGCTTTTTGCTTTTGCTTCTTAGCGCGCGGTAGTTCAGGCGCTGCAGATTGCGACTTCAGAAGCATGCCCGTAGCGAGGGGAACCCGGAGCGCAGCGTAGGGGCCGGATGACGGGAGCGGGCGGCTTTGGTTACTTTGGCCAAGACCAAAGTAACCCGCCGTAAGGGCGGAAAGGTGACTCGGCGCGGCCTACGCGAACGAATACCTATGCGGTTTCAACGCCCACGTTGTTTCAAGCCTGCTTCAGCAACAACGCCACCCCCGGAAAGTACTGCCCCAGCTCGTTATGCAACTTGCGGTACGCATACGGGAAGTACCAGGCCACCGCGCACGCGCTGTGTTTCTGCAAGTCGTCGACCATGTCCTGCAACTCTTCAGGGCTGGCGTGCTGGCCAGCTTTCCATGGGCTGATGAACAAAGCCCCTGCCTTCAACTGGCTGGGGTAGGCCACCTGCCGGGCGCGCACAGCGGTTTCCTGCAATGCAGCTGCCATGTCCAGCTTCGCCAGCCTTGGCCACCGCTGACCCACGCTCAGGTACAGCACTTGGTCAGCACTGCTGATCGACAGATCGCAGCGCCCCTCATGGTCACCTTCATCGCGCTGCTTCTTGCCGGCAAACTGCTGTAACGCCGCCAGCTCAGCCTCCCACGCCGCGGCTGCCAGCACCCCGGCATTGGCAGCCGCGCCGTGCCAGTAAGGTGCCTCGCCATCGCCGTAAAACTGGTTGCAACGGTCAATGCAGTCGACCCAGCGTTCCAGCACCGGGCCAAGGAACTCCAGGTTCGGGTTGTTGATGAGGTGGCCTCGCATGCTGCACTCTCCTTTTGTCATTGTGGTGGCGTACAGTCGCGCGTGATGGCTATGTGCTATCAGTGTGGCACAGCCTGGAGAATTGGCCAGCGTCGCCGCTTTGCAAGTTCGCACTCCCTGCCCACTCCGATTGACGCTCCCGGTACAACCCTCTAACCTTCGCGCGTGTTTCAGGTGCCCTGCCAGCCCCGACTGGGCAGGGTGAAACTGGGAAGCCGGTGGGCGCCAGCATGGCGCGAGTCCGGCGCTGCCCCCGCAACGGTAGGTGAGTCGCGGCCGCGCAGGGCCACTGGGTGTTTACCCGGGAAGGCGCGCAGGCCAGGGCCAAGGCCCCCTCACAAGCCCGGAGACCGGCCTGATATCTGCCAACGGCATCACGGAGGGTGATGCGCGGTGCACCGTGGCCCCTTGCCATGGCCCCTGCGCGTTCTCCGTCTGTCTGCCTACTCTTTATTGCCGCGCGTTGCCGTGGTGACAGCCAGCGGAGAACCCTGATGAGCGAACCCACCGAACGCGACGAACGCCACTTGGCGCGCATGCAGCGCAAGAAGGCAGTCATCGACGAACGTATCGCCAGCTCCCCCAACGAATGCGGCCTGCTGCTGGTGCTGACTGGCAATGGCAAAGGCAAGAGCAGCTCGGCCTTCGGCATGCTTGCGCGGGCCTTGGGCCATGGCATGCAGTGTGGTGTGGTGCAGTTCATCAAAGGCCGCAACAGCACCGGTGAAGAGCTGTTCTTCCGCCGCTTCCCCGAGCAGGTGCGCTACCACGTGATGGGCGAAGGCTTCACCTGGGAAACCCAGGACCGCCAGCGCGACATCGCCGCCGCCGAAGCCGCCTGGGCGGTGTCCCGTCAGCTGCTGCAGGACCCCAGCGTGCAGTTCGTGGTGCTGGACGAGCTGAACATCGCCCTCAAGCACGGCTACCTCGACCTTGACCAGGTCCTGTCCGACATCCAGGCCCGGCCGCCGATGCAGCATGTGATCGTCACTGGCCGCGGGGCCAAGCCTGAAATGGTCGAGCTGGCCGACACCGTGACCGAGATGGGCATGCTCAAGCACGCCTTCCAGGCCGGCATCCGCGCACAGAAAGGCGTAGAGCTGTGAGCCAGGCGCGCCACTGCCCAGCCGTGCTGATCGCGGCTCCCGCCTCCGGCCAGGGCAAGACCACCGTCACCGCCGCACTGGCCCGCCTGCACCGTAACCGCGGGCGCAAGGTGCGGGTGTTCAAGTGCGGGCCGGACTTTCTTGACCCCATGATTCTGGAGCGGGCCAGTGGCGCGCCGGTGTACCAGCTGGACCTGTGGATGATCGGCGCGGAGGAAAGCCGCCGGCTGTTGTGGGAAGCGGCAGGGGAGGCCGACCTGATCCTGATCGAAGGGGTGATGGGGTTGTTCGATGGCACCCCCTCCAGTGCCGACCTGGCACGCCATTTCGGAGTGCCGGTGCTGGCAGTGATCGACGGCACGGCCATGGCCCAGACCTTCGGCGCGCTGGCCCTGGGCCTGGCGCGCTACCAGGCCGACCTGCCGTTTGCCGGGGTGCTGGCCAACCGGGTCGGCAGCCTGCGCCACGCACAGCTGCTGGAAGGCAGCCTGACCGAAGGCTTGCGCTGGTATGGCGGGTTGTCCCGCGAGCGTGGCATCGAATTGCCCAGCCGGCACCTGGGCCTGGTCCAGGCCAGCGAACTGAACGATCTCGATGCCCGCCTGGACGCCGCCGCCGAAGCATTGGGGGCCAGTTGCGATGCGGCGCTGCCGCCACCGGTGTGCTTTGCCGAGCCGGCAGTACACGCCTGCGCAGCCTCGCTGGCCGGTGTGCGTATCGGCGTGGCACGCGACGAGGCTTTTGCCTTCACCTACGGTGCCAACCTCGACCTGCTGCGCAGCCTGGGTGCCCAACTGGCCTTCTTCTCGCCGCTGCACGACCGCGAACTGCCTGCGGTAGACAGCCTGTACCTGCCAGGTGGCTACCCCGAATTGCACCATCACGGGCTGGCGGCGAACGCGCCGATGTGCGCAGCGATCCGCGCCCACCATGCCCAGGGCAAGCCGCTGCTGGCCGAATGTGGCGGCATGCTGTACCTGCTCGAGGCGTTGACCGACGTGGCCGGCGAGCGCGCCGAACTGCTCGGCCTGCTGCCAGGGGAGGCGACCATGCAGAAGCGCCTGGCGGCCTTGGCCTTGCAGGCAGTGGAGTTGCCGGAAGGCACCTTGCGCGGGCACACCTACCACCATTCCCTGACCACGACCGGGCTGGACCCGATTGCCCGCGGCCTGAGCCCCAACGGCGGCCGCGGCAATGAAGCGGTGTACCGGATCGGGCGGCTGACCGCCTCCTATGTGCATTTCTATTTCCCCTCCAACCCGCCTGCGGCGGCGGCACTGTTACGGCCATGAGCGAACACGCCTTCAGCGCCGCCGAGCGCGCTGCCATCTACCGGGCCATCGGCGAGCGCCGCGATATGCGCCATTTCGCGGGTGGGGAGGTGGCGCCGGCTGTGCTGGCTCGCCTGCTGGCCGCTGCCCACCAGGCGCCGAGCGTCGGGCTCATGCAGCCCTGGCGTTTCATTCGTATCACCCGGCGTGAACTGCGCGGGCAGATCCAGGCCTTGGTCGAGGCGGAGCGGGTGCGCACTGCCCAGGCCCTGCGCGAGCGCTCCGACGCGTTCATGAAACTGAAGGTGGAAGGCATCAACGACTGTGCCGAGGTGCTGGTGGCGGCCTTGATGGACAACCGCGAGCCGCACATCTTCGGTCGCCGTACCCTCCCTGAAATGGACCTGGCGTCGCTGGCCTGTGCCGTTCAGAACCTGTGGCTGGCAGCACGTGGTGAAGGCCTGGGCATGGGCTGGGTGTCGCTGTTCGACCCGCAGGCCCTGGCGGACCTGCTGGGTATGCCGGCGGGGGCCAAACCGGTGGCAGTGCTGTGCCTGGGGCCGGTTACGGCGTTCTACCCGGCGCCCATGCTGGTCCAGGAAAACTGGGCCCAGCAGCGGCCCTTGAGTGAAATGCTGTTCGAAAACCAATGGGGAGAGTGCCAATGAGCGTGGCTATGCTGACCGTGGCTGGCGTGGCCTTGGATGCGTTGCTGGGCGAGCCGCAGCGCCGCCACCCACTGGTGGCTTTCGGCAACATGGCCAATCACCTGGAGCGGCGCCTGAATGCCGGTGGTCGCGGTTGGCGCAGCCACGGTGTCAGCGCCTGGTTTCTGGCCGTGGTGCCGCTGACCCTGGTGGCGCTGGTGCTGTCCTGGCTGCCCTGCATTGGCTGGCTGGTTGATGTGCTGGCGTTGTACTGCGCTGTGGGGCTGCGCAGCCTGGGCGAACATGTGCTGCCAGTGGCTCAGGCGTTGCGCCAGGGCGACCTGGACGAAGCGCGGCGCCGGGTAGGTTTTCTGGTCAGCCGTGAAACCCGCGAGCTGGACGCGCCTGCGGTAGCGCGGGCAGCCACCGAGTCGGTGCTGGAAAATGGCAGCGACGCTGTATTCGCTGCGCTGTTCTGGTTCGTGGTGGCCGGTGCGCCGGGCGTGGTGTTGTACCGCCTGAGCAATACCCTCGATGCCATGTGGGGTTACCGCAATGCGCGTTTCGAGCGCTTTGGGTGGTGCGCAGCGCGCATCGACGACGTGCTCAACTATATTCCCGCCAGGCTGGTGGCGCTGACGTATGCGCTGCTCGGCAAAACCCGTGTGGCCCTGGCCTGCTGGCGCAAGCAGGGCCCCTTGTGGGACAGCCCCAACGCCGGCCCGGTCATGGCGGCCGGTGCAGGTGCGTTAGGTGTCGAACTCGGCGGCCCGGCGGTGTACCACGGCGAGCTGCACGAGCGGCCACGCCTGGGCGAGGGGCCGGCGGCCGATGCCGACGCCATCGAGCGTGGCTGGAACCTGGTGCAGCGCGGCGTATGGCTGTGGTTGCTGGTGATTTGCCTGGGGGCCTACCTGGATGCTTGAACACGGCGGTCGCCTGCTGCGTGCAGTGCACCAATACGGGATTGCCCGTGAGCACTGGCTGGACCTGTCCAGCGGCATCGCGCCGTGGGCGTTTCCCATTCCGCCCATTCCTGTTGAAGCCTGGGCCCGCTTGCCGGAAACCGAGGACGGCCTGGAAGCGGCCGCGCGCCGCTATTACGGCGCCAGCCAGGTATTGCCAGTCGCTGGCTCGCAGGCCGCGATCCAGGCCTTACCGCTGCTGCGTGCCAGCGGACGGGTCGGGGTGCTGGGCCCCTGCTATGCCGAGCACCCCCATGCCTGGCAAAGGGCGGGGCACCAGTTGCTCGAGTTGGACGAAACACAGGTCGAGGCCGCACTCGACGGCCTCGACGTGCTGGTGCTGGTCAACCCCAACAACCCCACAGGGCGCCGCGTGCCCCGTGAGCAGCTGCTGGCCTGGCACGCCCGGCTGGCTGCGCGCGGTGCCTGGCTGCTGGTGGATGAAGCCTTCATGGACAACACCCCCGCAGACAGCGTGGTGGATTGCAGCGTACGCCCTGGTCTGATCGTATTGCGCTCGTTCGGTAAATTCTTCGGCCTGGCCGGCGTGCGCCTCGGTTTCGTGGCGGCCGAGCACAGCCTGCTGTTGCGCCTGGCCGAGTTGCTTGGCCCGTGGACCGTCAACGGCCCGACCCGGGTGTTGGCCCAAGTCAGCCTGGCTGACCAGGCCGCGCAGCGTGCCCAAACCGAACGCTGTGCCGCCGCCAGCCAGCGACTGGCGGCAATGCTGCACAGCGCAGGCCTGACGCCCACCGGCGGCTGTGACCTGTTCCAGTATGTACGCAGCCCAGGCGCAGCCCACCTGCACGACTTTCTCGCCCGTCGCGGCATTCTGGTGCGGCTGTTCGAGCAGCCTGCCGCAGTACGCCTGGGGCTGCCCGCCAGCCTGGCAGATGAGCAACGCCTGGCCCAGGCCCTGGCGGCCTACCAAAAGGAAACGGCATGACCACCCTCATGGTGCAAGGCACCACCTCCGACGCCGGCAAAAGCACGCTGGTAACTGCATTGTGCCGCTGGCTGTTGCGCCAGGGTGTGGGTGTGGTGCCGTTCAAACCGCAGAACATGGCGCTGAACAGTGCCGTAACCGCCGATGGCGGTGAAATTGGCCGCGCCCAGGCGGTGCAGGCCCAGGCGTGCCGGCTGGCGCCGCACACCGACATGAACCCGGTATTGCTCAAGCCCAACAGTGATACCGGCGCCCAGGTGATCATCCATGGGCGTGCCGTCACCAGCATGAACGCGGTGGCCTACCACGACTACAAAGCTGTCGCCATGCAGGCAGTGCTGGCCTCGCACCAGCGCCTGAGCGCTGCCTGGCCGGTGGTCATGGTCGAGGGCGCGGGGTCGCCGGCAGAAATCAACCTGCGCGCGGGCGACATCGCCAACATGGGCTTTGCCGAAGCGGTCGACTGCCCGGTGATCCTGGTCGCGGACATCAACCGTGGTGGCGTGTTCGCCCACCTGGTGGGCACGCTGGAACTGCTGTCGCCCAGTGAGCAGGCGCGGGTGCAGGGCTTTGTGATCAACCGCTTCCGTGGCGACATCGCGCTGCTGCAACCAGGGCTGGACTGGCTGGAGGCACGCACCGGCAAGCCGGTGCTGGGCGTGTTGCCCTACGTCACCGACCTGCACCTTGAAGCCGAAGATGGCATCGACATGCGCCAGGGCCGCAAGCAGGACCGCGTGCTCAAGGTGATCGTGCCGGTGCTGCCGCGTATCAGCAACCACACCGACTTCGACCCTTTGCGCCTGCATCCGCAGGTAGACCTGCAATTTATCGGCCCTGGCCAGGCGATTCCGGCTGCCGACCTGATCATCCTGCCTGGCTCGAAAAGCGTCCGCGGCGATCTGGCACAGCTGCGCGAGCGCGGTTGGGACAAGGCGATCGAACGCCACCTGCGCTATGGCGGCAAACTGATCGGAATTTGTGGCGGCCTGCAGATGCTCGGCCATGAAGTGCATGACCCGCTGGGGCTTGAAGGGGCTGCCGGTTCAAGCCGCGGGTTGGGCTTGTTCGACTACGCCACCGTGCTCGAAGCCCAGAAGCAGTTGCGTAATGTCACCGGCACGCTGAACCTCGAGGCTGCGGCGGTGAGCGGTTATGAGATCCATGCGGGTGTCACCCGCGGCCCGGCCCTGGCGCAGCCTGCCGTGCAGTTGGCCGATGGCCGCAGCGACGGTGCCATCAGCGACGACGGGCAGGTGCTGGCCACGTACCTGCATGGGCTGTTCGAAGGCAGCCATTCATGTGCCGCCCTGCTGCGCTGGGCGGGCCTGGACGATGTGCAGGTCATTGACTACGAAGCCCTGCGTGAACGTGACATCGAGCGCCTGGCCGACCTGGTGGACGCGCACCTGAACACCACCTTGTTGCGCCAACTGTGCGGGGTGGCCTGACATGCGCAGCCTGATCCTCGGCGGTGCCCGTTCGGGCAAAAGCCGCCTGGCCGAGCAATGGGCCACTGCCAGCGGCCTGCCCGTGACCTACATTGCCACCAGCCAGCCGCTGGACGGTGAAATGAACGAGCGGGTAGCGCTGCACCGGCAACGACGCCCTGCCGCCTGGGGTTTGATCGAAGAGCCCCTGGCATTGGCGGCGGTATTGCGCGCAGAAGCGGCCGAGGGGCGTTGCCTGCTGGTGGATTGCCTGACCCTGTGGCTGACCAACCTGCTGATGCTGGAGGATGACCAACGCCTGGTCCACGAGCGTGATGCGCTGCTCGATTGCCTCGAGCAACTGCCTGGCACGGTTATCCTGGTCAGTAACGAAACCGGCCTGGGGGTGGTGCCCATGGGCGAGCTGACCCGGCGTTATGTCGACCTGGCCGGCTGGATGCATCAGGCGGTGGCCGAGCGCTGTCAACGCGTGGTGTTGACGGTTGCCGGGTTGCCATTGGTGCTCAAGGGCGCCGCGCCATGACCCAGCCATGCACCGTGCAACCCCCACTACCCATTGTCCAACCCTGAACAGGCTTCCCCCGATGATCCAACCCTGGTGGCAAACCCCCTGCCAACCCCTCGACAACGCCGCCATGGACCAGGCCCGCGCGCGTCAGCAGCAACTGACCAAACCTGCCGGCTCGCTTGGCCAGCTGGAAGGCCTGGCCATTCAGCTGGCCGGTTTGCAGGGGCAGGAACGCCCCGTGCTGGACCAGCTGGCCATCACCATTTTTGCTGGTGACCACGGTGTGGTCGAGGAAGGCATCTCGGCCTACCCGCAGGCGGTAACCGGGCAGATGCTGTGCAATTTCGTCGGCGGTGGCGCGGCAATCAGTGTGCTGGCGCGGCAACTGCACGCCAGCCTGGAGGTGGTCGATCTCGGCACCGTCGACCTACAGCTGGAACTGCCCGGCGTGCGCCATTTGCGCCTGGGGGCCGGTACCGCGAACTTTGCCCGGCAGCCGGCGATGACCGAAGACCAGCTGCTGGCAGCCCTGCAGGCGGGCCGCGACAGCGCCTTGCGCGCGGCCGAACAGCGTGCGCAGTTGTTCATTGGTGGCGAGATGGGCATCGGCAACACGACTGCCGCGGCTGCCGTGGCCAGCGCCTTGCTGGGCTGCCCGGCGGCACAGCTGAGCGGGCCTGGTACCGGCCTGGACAACGCGGGTGTGCGGCACAAGGCGCAGGTCATCGAACAGGCGTTGCGCCTGCATGGCCTGCGGGCTGACGCGCCGTTGCAGGCATTGGGGTGCGTTGGCGGGTTCGAGATCGCTGCCCTGGTCGGCGCCTATATCGGCTGCGCGCAGTCGGGTGTCGCAGTACTGGTCGATGGCTTCATCTGCAGCGTTGCTGCGCTGGTGGCGGTGCGCCTGAACCCGCAGTGCCGGGCCTGGCTGCTGTTCGCTCACGAAGGTGCCGAGCCTGGGCACAAGGCCCTGCTCGCGGCGCTGCAGGCCGAGCCGTTGCTGGCCCTGGGCCTGCGCCTGGGCGAGGGCAGTGGCGCCGCATTGGCGGTACCGCTGTTACGCCTGGCGTGTGCGCTGCATGGGCAAATGGCGACCTTTGCCGAAGCCGCTGTGGCGGACCGCCCGGCATGATCCTCGACCTGCTGCGCCACGGCGAAACCGAGCAGGGCGGGCTGCGTGGCAGCCTGGATGACGCGCTGACCGACCAAGGCTGGGCCCGGATGCGCAGTGCCGTGGCCGGTGCCGGCCCGTGGCAGGTGTTGGTCAGCTCGCCGCTGCAGCGCTGTGCGCGGTTTGCCGATGAGCTGGGTGCGCACCTGAATTTGCCGGTGTGCCGGGTGCCTGCCCTGCAAGAACTGCACTTTGGTGACTGGGAAGGCCGCAGCGCCGCACAGATCATGCAAGACCAGGCCGATGCGCTGGGGCAGTTCTGGGCAGACCCCTACGCCTTCACGCCGCCTAACGGCGAGCCGGTGCACGCCTTTGCGGCACGGGTGCTGGCGGCGGTCGAGGGGTTGTACCAGCAGCACGCCGGCAAGCGTGTGCTGCTGGTCACCCATGGTGGGGTGATGCGCCTGCTGCTGGCGCGTGCTCGCGGCTTGCCCAGGCACCAACTGTTGCAGGTCGAGGTCGGGCATGGTGCCTTGGTCCGCTTGTTGGTGAGTGAGGGCGGGCTATTGGTCGAGGAAGGTTGAGATGCTGCCGTTGCCGTTCTGGATTGCCTTGCAGTTTCTCAGCAGCTTGCCGGTGAGCCTGCCGGGCATGCCCGCCGGCCGTGAGGTGGGCCGTTCGCTGCTCTATTACCCGCTGGTCGGGCTGCTGTTCGGGTTGCTGTTGTGGCTGGCAAGCCACCTGCTGCAGGGCACGCCGGCGCCGCTGCACGCGGCGTTGCTGTTGGCACTGTGGGTGCTGCTCAGCGGGGCCTTGCACCTGGACGGGCTGGCCGACAGTGCGGACGCCTGGCTGGGCGGCTTTGGCGACCGCGAGCGCACGTTGCGGATCATGAAAGACCCACGCAGCGGGCCAATGGCCGTGGTAACCCTGGTACTGGTGCTGTTGCTGAAGTTCTGTGCCCTTTGGGTGCTGGTCGAGCAGGGCGTCACTGCCCACCTGCTGCTGGCGCCGCTGCTGGGGCGGGCGGCGATGCTGGGTTTGTTTCTGTGCACCCCATACGTGCGGCCAGGTGGCCTGGGGCAGGCATTGGCGGAGCATCTGCCACGGCGCGCCGCGGGCTGGGTACTGCTGGGTTGTGCGCTGTTTTGCCTGTGGCTGGGCGGGTGGAGCGTGGTGCTGGCGCTGGCGGTATTTGCCTGGCTGCGGCAGCTCATGCGCCGACGCCTGGGTGGCACAACGGGCGATACGGCCGGGGCGCTGCTGGAACTGCTTGAGCTGGCGGTGGTGCTTGGCATGGCGCTGGGGCTCTGAGCATCGTGTCACCCAAGCGTCGCCTCGCCCGGCGCCATGAAACTTCTTGCAACAGGCAACACGCGGGTATATACACGTATCCATGCTGACCAGTGAATGCCTTTGTATCCATTTGCGCCGTGCTGCCCGAGGGGTGACCCGGCATTACGACGAAGCCCTTGCCGGCTTCGGGGTGAATGTCGCCCAGTTTTCGCTGTTACGGCACCTGCAGCGCCTTGAGCGTCCCAGCATCACAACCCTGGCCGAGGCCATGGGGCTGGAGCGCAGTACGTTGGGCCGCAACCTGCGTGTGCTGCAGGCTGAGGGCTTGGTAGCCCTGGCCGAGGGCGATGACCAGCGTAACCGTGAGGTGTTGCTGACCGCAGCCGGCAAGCAGTTGCTGCAAGCTGCCCACCCTGCCTGGGAGCAGGCGCAAGCCGATTTGGTGGAACGCCTGGGGGGCGGGCAGCGTGATCAACTGGTGCGCCTGCTGAACCAGCTGGCCTGAAATGATACGACCATAAGCGGGTATATACCCGTAAACCTTGCGATGTGCTGGAGATAACGATAATGACATCGGTGTGGCGAACCAGCGGATGGGTATTGGTGGGGGCAGCGTTGATTCTGGCGTTGTCATTGGGTGTTCGGCACGGTTTCGGCCTGTTCCTGGCGCCCATGAGCGCCGATTTTGGCTGGGGCCGTGAGGTGTTTGCCTTCGCCATTGCCTTGCAGAACCTGATCTGGGGGCTGGCGCAACCCTTTGCTGGCGCCTTGGCCGACCGCCTGGGCGCGGCCCGGGTGGTGATCATCGGCGGTATTCTTTATGCCGTGGGGTTGGTCCTGATGGGCACGGCCGACTCGGCCTGGTCGTTGTCGCTGAGTGCGGGCTTGCTGATTGGTATCGGCCTCTCCGGCACTTCGTTTTCGGTGATCCTCGGTGTGGTCGGGCGGGCTGTGCCGGCCGACAAGCGCAGCATGGCCATGGGCATCGCCAGCGCCGCAGGTTCGTTCGGCCAGTTCGCCATGTTGCCGGGTACCCTGGGCCTCATCCAGTGGCTGGGTTGGTCGGCGGCCCTGTTGGTATTGGGGCTGCTGGTGGCATTCATCGTGCCTTTTGTGGGCCTGCTGCGCGACCGCCCATTGCCCAGCCATGGTGCCGAGCAGACGCTGGGCCAGGCGTTGCGTGAAGCGTGTTCGCATCCTGGGTTCTGGCTCCTGGCGTTGGGCTTCTTCGTCTGCGGTTTCCAGGTGGTATTCATCGGCGTGCACCTGCCGGCCTACCTGGTTGACCAGCATCTGCCCGCGAGTACCGGTACCACGGTGCTGGCGCTGGTTGGGCTGTTCAATATTGTCGGCACCTTCACGGCTGGCTGGCTGGGTGGGCGTATGTCCAAACCGCGCTTGCTGACCGGGCTGTACCTGCTGCGGGCGGTGGTGATCGTGCTGTTCCTGTGGGCGCCGGTGACTCAGTTCAGTGCCTACCTGTTCGGTATCGCCATGGGGCTGCTGTGGTTGTCTACCGTGCCGCTGACCAATGGCACCGTGGCGACCGTGTTCGGGGTGCGCAACCTTTCCATGCTGGGCGGTATCGTGTTCCTGTTCCACCAGCTGGGTGCGTTCCTGGGGGGCTGGCTGGGTGGGGTGGTGTACGACCGCACGGGCAGCTATGACCTGGTGTGGCAGATCTCCATCCTGCTCAGCGTGTTGGCTGCCGCCCTGAACTGGCCGGTACGCGAACGCCCGGTCGCCCGCTTGCAGGCGCAGGCAGCATGAGCCGCTATTGGGTTCGCGGGCTGCTGGCTGTTGCCGGAATATTGCTGCTGGCGCTGGTGTGGTGGGGCTGGCACCGCGGGGGCTTGGCGTTGATGCAGTTGGGCATGAGCGTCTGTTAGGCGCTACCCTGCAAGCTCAAGGCTCGGATTGCGGGAGCAACAGACATGCGTATACAGGGGTTGACGGTGACGGTGCTGGGCTTGCTGGCCAGTGCGTCGAGCTGGGCGGCCGATTGCCCGGCGTTATTGCAGGGCAGCTTGCCGGAATTGCGGGGCAAGGGGCAGATCGAGCTGTGCGAGCGGTTTGCCGGTAAGCCTCTGGTGGTGGTGAACACCGCCAGTTACTGTGGTTTTGCGCCGCAGTTCGAGGGGCTTGAAGCAACGTACAAGGCGTATCACGAACAGGGCCTGGAGATGTTGGGTGTGCCGTCCAATGACTTCAAGCAGGAAGACGCCGATAGCGAGAAGACGGCCAAGGTGTGCTATGCCAATTACGGTGTGACGTTCACCATGACCAAGGCTCAGCCGGTTCGGGGCAAGGATGCGATTCCGTTGTTCGTTGAATTGGCCAACCAGAGCAGTGCGCCGAAGTGGAATTTCTACAAATATGTGGTTGATCGCAAGGGCAAGGTGATTGGTAATTTTTCCAGCCTGACCAAGCCGGATGATCCGGCGTTCCGGGCGGCTATCGAGAAGGCTATTGCGGCGCAGTGATGGAGGGTTATTGCGTAGCTTGAAAGCTTGAAAGCTTTTTGGCGCTGGTTTTGGTGGCGCGAAAACTCCAGCTGCGATAGCGA
>NZ_DKJF01000081.1:0-38354 GCF_002454615.1 Pseudomonas sp. UBA6699 | reverse complement strand
GCTCTTCCGATCTGCAGCTTGCAGCTTGCAGCTTGCAGCTTGCAGCTTGCAGCTTGCAGCTTGCAGCTTGCAGCTTGCAGCTTGCAGCTTGCAGCTTGCAGCTTGCAGCTCAATAAAGGTCGACCGGGTCGACATCCAGCGACCAGCGGACCTGGCGCCCGCTCGGCATCTGCTCCAACACTAGCAACCAGGCACTGATCAGTCGATGCAAAGGCGCCCGGGTGTTGGCCTGTATCAACAACTGCGCGCGGAAACGCCCGGCGCGCCGCTCCATGGGGGCCGGAACCGGGCCCAGCAGCTCGATGCCTGGCAGCCGCTGTTCGGCGACCAGGCGCTCGGCGGCGGCGCGGGCCTCGTCCAGAAAACCTTCAGCCTGCCCCGGCTTGTGCGCTTCTGCGCGCAGCAAGGCCAGGTGCGAGTAGGGCGGCAGCCCGGCGGCACGGCGTTCGTCCAGGGCCTGTTCGGCAAAGGCGAAGTAGCCTTGTTCGGTCAGTTGCACCAGCAGCGGGTGATCGGCCAGGTGGGTCTGGATGATGACCTTGCCCGGTTCTTCGGCACGCCCAGCACGCCCGGCGACCTGCACGATCAGTTGCGCCATGCGCTCGCTGGCGCGGAAGTCGCCCGAGAAAAGCCCCCCGTCGGCGTCGAGGATGGCCACCAGGGTTACCCGCGGGAAATGGTGCCCTTTGGCAAGCATCTGGGTACCGACAAGAATGCTCGGCTGGCCTTTCTGGATGGTACTGAACAGCTGGTGCATGGCGTCCTTGCGCGCCGTGCTGTCGCGGTCCACACGCAGAATCGGGTAGTCCGGGAACAGCACTTTCAGGCGTTCTTCGGCGCGTTCGGTGCCCGCACCGACCGGGCGCAGGTCGACGTGGTCGCACTGCGGGCACTGGTGTGGCAGGTGTTCGTCATAGCCGCAGTGGTGGCAGCGCAACACCCCGGAGCGCTGGTGCACGGTCATGCGCGCGTCGCAGCGCGGGCATTCCGACAGCCAGCCGCAATCGTGGCACAGCAGCGTAGGGGCGAAGCCGCGGCGGTTGAGGAACACCAGCACTTGCTGGCCGGCTTCCAGTGTCAGGCGGATGGCCTGCTGCAGCGGGCCGCTGATGCCACTGTCCAGCGGCAGGCTTTTGACATCCAGGCGCAGCATGCGCGGTGGGCGTGCGCCGCCCGCGCGCTGATTCATGCGCAACAGGCGGTAGCGGCCGGTGAGGGCGTTGTGCAAGGTTTCCAGCGAGGGCGTGGCGGAGCCGAGCAGGATCGGAATGTTCTCCTGGTGCGCCCGCACCAGCGCCAGGTCGCGGGCATGGTAGCGCAGGCCCTCCTGCTGTTTATAAGAACCGTCGTGTTCTTCGTCGATGATGATCAGGCCAGGGTTTTTCATGGGCGTGAACAGCGCTGAACGGGTGCCTATGATAATGTCGGCTTCGCCATCGCGTGCCGCCAGCCAGGCGTCCAGGCGGTCCCGGTCGTTCACCGCCGAATGCAGCAAGGCAATCCGGGCGTTGAAGCGTTGCTCGAAGCGCGCCAGGGTTTGCGGGCCGAGGTTGATCTCCGGGATCAGTACCAGCGCCTGCTTGCCGGCCTCGAGGGTTTCGCGGATCAGCTGCAGGTAGACCTCGGTCTTGCCGCTGCCGGTCACGCCGGCCAGCAGGAAGGCCGCAAAACCGCCGAAGCCCTCGCACACCGCCTCGAAGGCATCGCGTTGCTCGTCATTGAGCGGCAGCTCCGGCTGTGCCAGCCAGTGTTCGTGGCGCAAGCCCGGCTTCTGGCGGCGGACTTCGATCTGCACCAGTTCCTTGGCCAGCAGCAGGTCGAGGCTGTCCTTGTTCAGGTTGAGCTTGGCCAGCAGGCTGTGCGCCACCCCGTGCGGGTGCTGCGCCAGGGTCTTGAGGGCATCGCGCTGGCGCGGTGCCCGGGCGATGCGCGGGTCGTCCAGGCGGGCGTCGGGGGCAATGTGCCAGAAGCGCTCCTGGCGCATTTCTGCGGGCTCGCCCTGGCGCAGTAGCGTGGGCAAGGCCCAGCTCAAGGTGTCACCCAGGCTGTGCTGGTAGTACTGCGCGGTCCACAGGCACAGCTTGAACAGCGAAGGCGGAATCGGGGAGACCGGGTCGAGCAAGGCGCTGGCCGGCTTCAGCTTGTCGGCGGGCACCTCGCTCTGCGCGCACACTTCGACCAGTACGCCGATCATTTCGCGGCGGCCAAATGGCACGCGAATGCGCATGCCCGGGGCCAGGGCCTGGCGCGCCATGCTCGCTGGCGCCTTGTAGTCGAACAGGCGCCGCAACGGCGAGGGCAGGGCAAGGCGCAGGATGACGTCGGACACGCAGAAAGTCTCGGAGGGCATTACAAGAACTGGCGAGCCTAGCAGACGACGGTCGGTGCAAGCGACATCTTGCACTGACGGTGTGCTCTGGTATTATTCGCCGCCTAATTACGTGCGGTATTCAACAATTGGTGTTGGGTGGCGGCACGCAGCTCGAGGAAGTGACCATGAAAGAAGGTATCCACCCGAACTACGAAGCTGTTGCAGTCACCTGCAGCTGCGGTAACAAGTTCGAAACCCGTTCGACCCTGGGCAGCACCCTGTCGATCGACGTTTGCAACCTGTGCCACCCGTTCTACACCGGTAAGCAGAAAGTCCTGGACACCGGTGGCCGCGTACAGAAGTTCGCCGACCGCTTCGGTATGTTCGGTACCAAGAAGTAATCATGCGCATGGCGAGTCCTTCGGGCTTCGCATTGTTGCTGAAAAAGGCGCCCCTCGTGGGCGCCTTTTTTGTGGGTGCGATCTGGCATTTGCCCGCCCTGGCCTTCTGCCCGCTGCCGGTCAAACCCGAGCAGGTTCGGGTGCGACAGGTGGTCGACGGCGACACCGTGCGTCTGGTGGATGGCCGCAGTGTGCGGCTGATCGGCATCAACACCCCGGAGATCGGTCGCAAGGGGCGTAGCAGCGAGCCCTATGCCGAAGCTGCCAAGCGGCGCCTGCAGGCGTTGGTCAAGGCCAGTGACGGGCGTGTAGGGCTGGTTCCCGGTGTGCAAGCCAAAGACAAGTATGGGCGCACACTGGCGCACATTTATGGCCGTAATGGCGACAATCTCGAAGCACAATTGCTCAGTGAAGGCTTGGGCTACCGGGTGGCCGTCGCCCCCAATGTGCGCCTCAGTGGCTGCCAGCAACGCGCCGAGCAGGCCGCACGCCAGGCCGGCGCCGGCCTTTGGCGGCAGTCGCCCGTGGTGCCGGCAGACGCCATCAGGCAGCCTGGTTTTGCTGTGCTCAGTGGCCGAATCATGAGCATCGAACGCAACCGAGGTGGTGTCTGGTTGAACCTTGACCGTGCCGTGGTGGTGCAGGTCTCCGCTCGTCTGCAGCGCAACTTCCCGGCCAGTTTCTTCGCTAACCTCAAAGGGCGCCAGGTCGAGGTGCGTGGCTGGGTGGTGGACCGTTCCCGCAAGGGCGGCCTCAAGCCAGGGCAGCGGCGCTGGGTATTGCCACTGACCGACCCGAGCATGCTGGCGCGTACTTCTGGCTAAAAAATGTAGACAGTTCGCTATTGGATTGTACACACTGTTAGCCGTATGCCCCCGTGGGTTTTAGCGGAAAGTCGTAGGCTAAAGGCCTTGACACAAGTGACCGACCAGTCTTGTGACTACCCGGCTCTTTGCGTATCCTCGGCGGTCCGTCAGAACAGTAAATAGCGGAATGCCCACCATGTCAGACCTGAAAACTGCCGCTCTCGAATATCACGCTCAACCTCGCCCGGGGAAACTGAGCGTCGAACTTTCCAAGCCAACTGCCACTGCCCGTGACCTCGCCCTGGCCTACAGCCCAGGTGTTGCCGAGCCGGTGCGTGAAATTGGCCGGGATCCAGAGCTGGCATACAAATACACCGGCAAAGGCAACCTGGTTGCGGTGATTTCCGATGGCACTGCCATCCTCGGTCTGGGTGACCTCGGCCCACTGGCTTCCAAGCCGGTCATGGAAGGCAAGGGCGTTCTGTTCAAGCGTTTCGCAGGTATCGACGTATTCGACATCGAAGTCGAATCGGAAAGCCCGCAAGCATTCATCGACACCGTTCGCCGCATCTCGATCACCTTCGGTGGCATCAACCTCGAAGATATCAAGGCGCCAGAGTGCTTCGAGATCGAACGCACGCTGATCGAACAGTGCGACATTCCGGTGTTCCACGATGACCAGCACGGTACCGCCATCGTTACTGCGGCCGGCATGATCAACGCCCTGGAAATCGCCGGCAAGAAGCTCGAAGAAGCCAAGATCGTGTGCCTGGGTGCCGGTGCAGCTGCCATCTCCTGCATGAAGTTGCTGGTGAGCATGGGTGCCAAGGTCGAGAACATCTACATGATCGACCGCAGCGGCGTAATCCACGCTGGCCGTGACGACCTGAACCAGTACAAGGCCCAGTTCGCCCACGCGACCGACAAGCGCACCCTGGCCGACGCCCTGGAGGGTGCCGACGTGTTCGTTGGCCTGTCCGGCCCGAACCTGCTGAGCGCAGAAGGCCTGAAGTCGATGGCGGCCAACCCGATCGTGTTCGCCTGCTCCAACCCTGATCCGGAAATTTCGCCAGCGCTGGCTCACGCCACCCGCAGCGACGTGATCATGGCCACCGGCCGTTCGGACTACCCGAACCAGGTCAACAACGTACTGGGCTTCCCGTTCATCTTCCGTGGTGCCCTGGACGTACGCGCCAAGCGCATCAACGAAGAAATGAAAATCGCTGCGGCCATCGCCCTGAAAGACCTGGCCAAGCTGCCGGTACCTAAGGAAGTGTGCGATGCCTACGGCGTGCAAGCGCTGGAGTTCGGCCGTGAGTACATCATTCCGAAGCCCCTGGATGCCCGCCTGATCACCGTCGTTTCCGACGCCGTGGCCAAGGCTGCCATCGAGTCCGGCGTTGCTACCCTGCCGTATCCAAAGCACTACCCGCTCAAGAGCGTGGATGACGTGTTCAACGGCTGATTGCTGTTGTAGCGGTGTAAAAAGCCCCGGCTCTTTCGAGCCGGGGCTTTTTTATGCGCGGTGGGAATGCGTCGGGGCCGGGAGGTGAGGGGCAGGGGCCGACAGTGTCGGCGCCCGTAGGGTCGAACGCCGCCGTGCACCTGCCCCGGATCGGGCGCCCTGCCTCAGAACAGGTCCATCGGCGTCGCTTCATCCGCTGGCAATGGGCTGCCCGGCACGGCCCCATTGCCCAGTTCGTCCACCGATGGCGGCGAATCCTCGGCCTTGAACAGCTCGAAGTAGGCATTGGGTGTGCCCGGCGAAGCTGCCCGGCCGCTGACGGGGTCTACGCGCAGGCTGAGAATGCCTTCTGGCTCGGCCGGCGCATGTGCAGGCTTGTTCTTGAGTGCCGCACCCATGAAGCTCATCCAGATCGGCAGCGCCGCCGTGCCGCCGTACTCCCGGTGGCCCAGGGTTTCCGGCTGGTCGAAGCCAACCCACACGGTGGTCACGTAGTCGGCGTTGTAGCCAGAGAACCAGGCGTCCTTGGACTCGTTGGTGGTACCGGTCTTGCCTGCCAGGTCGGTGCGGCCCAAAGCCAGCGCCCGGCGGCCGGTGCCGCGCTTGATCACGTCCTGCAGCATGCTGGTGAGAATATAGGTGGTACGCCCGTCGATGATGCGCTCGGCAACCGCTGGTGGCTGCGCTGCCGCAGGGGTTTGGCCGGGGGCCGCCGGTGCCTCGCCGGGCATGCTGGCGGTGCTGATCGGCTGCTCGGGGGCGGCCAGGCCGGCCTGGTCTTCAGTACCTTGGGGTACGCGAGCCGGGTTGGCGGTGAACAGCGTTTCGCCACTGCGGCTCTCGATACGGTCGATCAGGTAGGGGGCAATCTTGTAGCCACCGTTGGCAAAGGTGCTCCAGCCTGTAGCGATTTCCATCGGCGTCAGGGTGGCGGTACCCAGGGCCAGCGACAGGTTGCGCGGCAGGTCCTGCTTGTTGAAGCCGAACTTGGCGATGTAGTCGATGGTGCGGTCCACGCCCATGGCCTGCAGCAAGCGGATCGAAACCAGGTTGCGCGACTTGTACAGCGCTTCGCGCATGCGGATCGGGCCGAGGAACGTGTTGGTATCGTTCTTCGGTCGCCACACCTTATCGACCGATTCGTCGACGAATACGATCGGCGCGTCGTTGACCAGGCTGGCGGCGGTATAGCCACTGTCCAGTGCAGCACTGTAGATGAACGGCTTGAAGCTTGAGCCCGGTTGGCGTTTGGCCTGCATCGCCCGGTTGTAGTTGCTCTGCTCGAACGAGAAACCGCCGACCAAGGCGCGGATGGCGCCGCTGTTGGGGTCGAGGGTGACCAGTGCACTCTGTGCCCCCGGCACCTGGCTGAACTTGAAGGTGCCATCGTCCAGGCGTTGCAGGCGCACCAGGTCACCGACCTGGGCGACATCGGCGGGCGACTGCGGGGTGCGGCCCTGGGCGTTGCTGTTGATGAACGGGCGCGCCCATTTCATGGTGTCCCAGGGCACATGCACCTGCTGGCCGTCACGGGTCAGCACTGCAAGGCCGGTTTTTTCGACCCGGGTGACGATGCCGGGCTCCAGCCCGCCCAAGGTGCGTTGCTTGCCCAGTTCCTGGCGCCAGGCAGCCTCGGTGCGCCCCGGGAAGCGGGCTTCAGGGCCGCGGTAGCCGTGGCGCTCGTCATAATCGGACAGGCCATTGAGGATGGCCTTGTTGGCCATTTCCTGCATGTCACTGGGCACGGTGGTGGTAACGCGGAAGCCTTCGGTGTAAGCGTCGCTGCCGTAGCGGCCAACCATTTCCGCGCGAGCCATTTCCGCGACGTACGGTGCATTCACCTCGGGCGTCGGCACGTGGTAGCTGGCGTTGAGTGGCTCGTCCAGGGCGGCCTGGTAGCTGGCCTGGTCAATCTTGCCCAGCTTGTACATGCGGCCCAGGATCCAGTCGCGGCGCTCTTTGGCGCGCACCGGGTTGGCCAGTGGGTTGAAGCGCGAGGGCGCCTTGGGCAGGCCGGCGATCATCGCCATCTGTGCCAGGCTCACGTCACGGATCGACTTGCCGTAGTAGACCTGGGCCGCGGCGTCGATACCGTAGGCGCGGTTGCCGAGGTAGATCTTGTTCACGTACAGCTCAAGAATCTCGTCCTTGGTCAGCTCCCGCTCGATCTGCAGGGCCAACAGAATTTCGTTGGTCTTGCGCGAGAAGCTGCGCTCGCTGGTCAGGAAGAAGTTCTTGGCCACCTGCATGGTGATGGTGCTGCCGCCGGTCTGAATGTGCCCGGTTTTCACCAACTGGGTGGCCGCGCGCATCAGGCTGCTGGGGTCCACGCCGTAGTGGTTGAGGAAATTGTCGTCCTCGGCTGACAGCAATGCCTGAATGAACTGTGGGGGAATGTCTGCGAAACGGATCGGCGAACGGCGCATTTCGCCAAATTCGGCAATCAGCTTGCCATCGCTGCTGTACACCTTGAGGGGGATCTGCAACTGGATGCTTCTGAGCGAATCGACCGAGGGCAGGTTGGGACTAAGATACAGAAACGCACCGCTCACACCGAGTACGAGCGCGCAAATGACTGCGACGGAAGACCACCAGAAGAACTTCAGCAGACGTATCAAGGCTTTTCGGTGTCCAGGTTGAAAGTGGATTGCACGCAGGTCCGGCGGACCAAAAAACGCTGGGCATTATACGCATTTTTTCGCCTTTCCGGGCCACCGGCCAGGCAGCCCGTCGCCCTGGCGGGTGGCCCCGGCCCAGTGTTGCCGCGGGGGCGCGACATACAGCAAGGAATTCGCAATGCTTGGACGCTTCGGCAAGGATGCCGGTTCACTGGTAGGGGTGGAAATTACCGCTCACGCCATTCATCTGGTGCAACTGCAACAGCGCAAACGCGGCTGGCGGGTGCTGGGTTGGGCCCATGAGCCGCTGCAGCTCGGGGCAGGCAATGACTGGGCAGCAGCGCCCGAGCAGGTCTCGGCGGCATTGCAGCGCGCTCATCGGCGCAGCGGCCTCGGCGAGCGGCGGCTGGCTCTGGCGCTGCCCGCCAGCCAGGTCATCTGCAAGTTGTGTCACCTGCCAGTGGGGCCCAGTGAGGAGCAACTGGAGGCGCAGTTGCTGGCGGATGCCGAACGGTTGTTTCCGTTCCCGCTGGAAGACCTGGCCCTGGACTTCCAGGTTCTGGGGGCTTCAGGTGTTCAGCCAGCCTGCAGCGAGGTGCTGGTTGCAGCGTGTCGGCAGAGTGCACTGGCACCCCTCGAGGCGCTGGTGCAGGAGGCGGGGCTGCAACTGGAGGCGGTCGAGGTCGACAGCATTGCCCTGCGCCGCATGCTGCCTGCGGGTGAGCAGGCTGGGGCGGCGTTGCTGCGTATCGAACCCCACCGGGCGACTGTTCATGCCTGGGCGCCTGGCGGGGCGCTGCAGCGTCGGGAGCTGCGGGCAGCTGACGGGGATATGGCCGCGCAACTGCCCGAGCGGCTGCCTGCGCTGCTCGCCGAAGGGCTTTTACCTGCCAGGTTGTGGGTCAGCAACTGCTCACCGCTGCAGCCAGGCTGGCTGCAGGCCCTGGGCCAAAGCCTGGCGCTGCCGTGCCAAGAACTGCCTGCGCTGGCCGGGCTTGCCCAGGTCGATGGGCCGATGCTGCTGGCGAGTGCCCTGGCCCTTGCAGGGGCGCGACCATGATGCGGCTGAACCTTCTGCCGTGGCGCGAACGCCAGCGCCAGGCGGCCATGCGCCGGTTTCGCAGCCATCTGGTGGCTGGCGCATTGCTGGCATTGTGCGCCGTGACGCTGGTCGACCAACAGGCACGCCAGCGCGGTCAGCAACAAGCGTTGGCCAACACCCAGCGCCAGGCAGCCCTGGAAACCCTGGGCCTGGAGGCTCAGCCACTGGCTGATGTGCGTGCCCAGCATGCCGCACTGCTCGGCCGCCTGGCGGTGCTGGAGGGCCTGCAGGCTCAGCAGGGGGTTCTGCCTGGCGTATTCGCCGACCTCGAAAGGGCACTGCCATTGGGCATGCAGCTGCTGGGCCTCAGCCTGGAAAACGGCCGCATGGAGTTGAGCGGGCTCGCCACCTCCGGCGCCGTACTGGCCCAGTTCATGCGCGACCTGGAGCGTTCCGGCGTGCTGCTGGACCTGGAGCTCAAACACATCAAGAGCCAGCCAGGCGGCGATGAATTCTTGCTGGCTGCGCGCGTGGCGGCGTTCTGGTCGTGACCAAGGTGCAACTGCTCGCATGGCTTGGCGCAGCCGAGCGCTCCAGCCGCTTCCGGCGGCTGGCACCTGTGGCACTGGCGGTGCTGCTGTTCGGCCTGGGCTGCGCGATTCGCCTGCCGGGCATGTTGCAGCAGCAGGGTGAAGAAGAGGGCAAGCACGCCGAGCTGAGCCGGCAGCAGGCTGCCACGCAGGCGCAGATTGCCGAGTTGCAGGGGGTGCGGGCACAGCTGGCGAGCGATGGGCAGCGCTTGCAAAAGGCACTATGGCAGCTGGCTGCCGGCGAAAGCATGAGCGACCTGCTAGACCGTCTGTCGGGTTCGGGGCGCGAGCACGGCCTGCTCGTCGAGCGCCTCGATGTGCACGAGCAGCAGCAGCGGCAGGGCTTCAGCGTAGTGCCACTGGAGTTGCAGGTGGTGGGCAGCTACCCAGCCTTGCGGGGCTGGCTGGAAGAGTGGTTGGGGCAGGCGCGTGTCATGCACGGTCGCAGCATGCGCCTGGCAGCCGGCGGTGGCGAACCAGGCCTGCTGCGTTTGCAACTGCGGGTCGATGCCTATCACGCGCCGGTTGCCGGGGCGGCAGTCGCCATGCTTGCGCGGCTGCCTGCCAGGCCGGCAACGCGAGCACCGGCCATGGATCCGTTCGCCGCGTTGGCAACGCACCTGTCGGGTGGTTTGACCCGCGCGCCCCTGGCCCAGTTGGAAATGGTCGGCAGCCTGACGCGTGGGCAGGAACATCAAGCGCTGCTGCGGGCGGCCGGCAGGCTCTACCGCGTCCGCCTTGGGGACCGGGTAGGGCGTGATCAAGGGATAGTGATGCACATCGGCCCGCGCCAGGTCGAAGTGCGCGAACGGTTGTTCATGGCGGGGGTGTGGCATGAACGCACGGCGTTCATCACCCTCGCAAAACGCCTGGGCAAGGAGGCCCCGGATCAGAATGAGAACGAGGATGATCTACCTGCTGGCGGCCCTGCTGCCCATGCCTCTGGCGACCGCGACGCCTTACCAGGGTGAGCCGCTGTCGCTGCACTTTCAGGATGTCGAGATTCGCTCGGTTTTGCAGGTGCTCGCCGACTATGCCGGCGTCAACCTGGTCGCCAGCGACGAGGTGCAGGGCAATGTCACCCTGCGCTTGCAGGATGTGCCGTGGGATCAGGCGCTGGACCTGGTCTTGCGCAGCAAAAGCCTCGCCCGGCGCCAGGAGGGTAATGTGCTGCTGGTGGCACCGGCGGCCACGCTGGCTGCGCAAACTGCCGAAGCGCGTGCGGGGCAGGTGCTGGAGGCGCAGTTGCAGCCCATGCGCCGGGAGCTGTTGCCTGTTCACCATGCCAAGGCTGCCGAACTTGCGGAACTGCTCAAGACCAGCCTGGCCGACGAAAGCCTGCTCGCCGGGTGGGGCAGCCTGAGTGTCGATGAGCGCACCAATACCCTGGTGGCCTACCTGCCGGCCGAACGCCTCGATGAGCTGCGGCAACTGGTGGCGCAGCTGGATGTGCCGGTGCGCCAGGTGGCGATCGAGGCGCGCATCGTCGAGGCCAACGTCGATTACGAGAAAGCCCTTGGGGTGCGCTGGGGCGGCCCTTTGTATGGCGACAACCCGCTGCCGGGCAAGTCGCTGTTCGTCGACCTGGGTGTCGAGCGGGCTGGCAGCAGCATCGGCCTTGGCCTGCTGCGCGGGGATGTGCTGCTGGACCTCGAGCTCAGCGCCATGGAAAAAAGCGGCAATGGCGAGATCATTTCGCAACCCAAGGTGGTCACGGCCGACAAGGAAACGGCCAGGATCCTCAAGGGCACCGAGGTGCCCTACCAGGAAACCACCAAGAGCGGCGCTACCTCGGTGTCGTTCCGCGAGGCCTCGCTGTCGTTGGAGGTGACCCCGCAAATTACCCCGGACAACAAGGTAATCATGGCTGTCAGGGTGACCAAGGACGAACCGGATTACGTCAATGCCTTGAACGACGTGCCGCCGATCCGCAAGAACGAGGTGAATGCCAAGGTTCGCGTGGCCGACGGCGAAACGATCGTGATTGGCGGCGTGTACTCGACTTCGCAAAACAATGTGGTCGACAAGGTGCCATTTTTGGGTGATCTGCCGTATGTTGGGCGGCTGTTTCGACGCGATGCATTACAAGAGAAAAAATCCGAGCTGCTGGTCTTCCTGACTCCGCGTATCATGAGTGACCAGGCGATTGCTGTGAGTCGTTGATTCTGTGCGAAATTTGATACTTGTGGGGCCCATGGGTGCTGGTAAAAGCACCATCGGCCGCCTATTGGCCAAAGAGCTGCGCCTGCTGTTCAAGGATTCCGACAAGGAAATCGAACTGCGTTGCGGCGCCAACATCCCGTGGATTTTCGACAAGGAAGGCGAGCCGGGTTTCCGTGATCGCGAGCAAGCGATGATTGCCGAGCTGTGTGGCCTCGACGGCGTGGTCCTGGCTACCGGTGGCGGTGCCGTCATGCGCGAAGCCAACCGCCAGGCGCTGCACCAAGGCGGCCGGGTAATCTACCTGCACGCCTCGGTCGAACAGCAGGTCGGCCGCACGGCGCGCGACCGCAATCGCCCGCTGCTGCGCACCGCCAACCCCGAGGCCACCTTGCGGAACCTGCTGGAAACCCGCGACCCGCTCTACCGCGAGATCGCCGACCTGGTCGTAGAAACCGACGAGCGGCCACCACGCATGGTGGTGATCGACATCCTCGAGCGCTTGCAGCAGTTGCCGCCCCGTTAACCCGGGACTATTCTCGGCCACCAGCGCCGAGGCGAGGTTCAACGTTACCGCGCAGGTCGCCAGAACGGCACCGCGCCCAAGAACATTGTGGGGATACATGCAGACACTGAAGGTCGACCTGGGCGAGCGTAGCTACCCGATCTACATTGGCGAAGGCCTGTTGGACCAGCCCGAGCTGCTCGCGCCGCACATTGCCGGCCGGCAGGTTGCCATCGTCTCCAACGAGACCGTCGCGCCGCTGTATCTCGACCGCCTGGCCAAGACCCTGGGGGCCTACTCGGTGCTGCCAGTGGTACTGCCCGATGGCGAAGCCCACAAGAACTGGGAAACCCTGCAACTGATCTTCGATGGCCTGCTGACGGCGCGGCATGACCGCCGTACCACCGTTGTCGCCCTGGGCGGCGGGGTGGTCGGTGACATGGCCGGCTTTGCCGCTGCCTGCTATCAGCGGGGTGTGGACTTCATCCAGGTGCCGACCACCCTGTTGTCCCAGGTCGATTCCTCGGTAGGCGGCAAGACCGGCATCAACCACCCGCTGGGCAAGAACATGGTCGGCGCCTTCTACCAGCCCAACGCGGTGCTGATCGATACCACCAGCCTGAAGACCCTGCCGGCGCGCGAGCTTTCGGCAGGCCTGGCCGAAGTGATCAAGTATGGGCTGATCTGTGACAAGCCCTTCCTCGCCTGGCTCGAAGACAATATGCAGGCCCTGCGTACCCTCGACTCGGCAGCCCTGACCGAAGCCATTCGCCGCTCGTGTGCGGCCAAGGCCGCAGTGGTGGGCGCCGACGAACGCGAGTCTGGCGTGCGGGCCACGCTGAACCTGGGGCATACCTTCGGGCATGCCATCGAAACCCACATGGGCTATGGCGTGTGGCTGCACGGCGAAGCCGTGGCGGCGGGCACGGTCATGGCCCTGGAAATGTCCATGCGCCTTGGCTGGCTCGACCAGGCCGAGCGCGATCGCGGAATCCGCCTGTTGCAGGACGCAGGTTTGCCGGTGGTGCCACCACAGGAAATGACCCCGGCGCATTTCATGGAGCACATGGCGGTCGACAAGAAGGTGCTCGACGGGCGTCTGCGTCTGGTGCTGCTGCGCCAGATGGGCGAGGCCGTGGTCACCGACGACTATCCGAAAGAGATTCTACAGGCCACGCTGTCGGCGGATTACCGCGCGATCGTGGCCCAGCTTTGAGGTTGTGACAGCGCAATGACCAGTTTGCATGCCGATGAGGCCTTTCTCGACCATTACCAGTTGAGCCACGATCCGTTCGCACCGCGGGTGCCCGGCTTCAAGTTTTTCCCTGCCCAGCGCAAGCCTGTGCTCGGCCAGCTGCACCACCTGGCTCGCTACAGCCAACTGATGCTGGTCGTCACCGGCCCGCAGGGTAGCGGCAAGACCCTGCTGCGCCAGGCGCTGGTGGCCAGCACCAACAAGCAGGCGGTGCAGAGCGTCGTGGTGTCCGCCCGTGGTGCCAGCGATGCTGCCAGTGTATTGGGCCAGGTCGCGCAGAACCTGGACGTGGCCCAGCCGGAGATGCAGGCGATCCTGTCCAAGGTGGTGCAACTGGCACTCACCGGGCAGGAAGTGTACTTGCTGGTGGACGATGCGGAACAACTCGACGAGTCGGCACTCCAAGCGTTGCTGGAATTGGCGGCGGGGGTGCCGGAAGGGCGTCCGCACGTGTTCCTGTTTGGTGAGCCCTCGCTGATTGCAGGGCTGGACGAGCTCAATGTCGAGGAAGAACGCTTCCACATCATCGAGCTGGCCCCCTACAGTGAAGAGGAAACCCGCGAATACCTGGAGCAGCGCCTGGCAGGCGCAGGCCGGGGCATCGAGGTGTTCAGCCGTGAACAGATCGTCGATATCCATGAAAACTCCGACGGCTGGCCTGGCAACATCAACCAGGTCGCCCGTGACACTTTGATCGAAGCCATGATCGCCAGCCGGACGACGGCCAAGCGACCATCCATGGGGTTCAAGATGCCAAAAAAACATGTGCTCGCGTTGTCTGCCGTGGTCGTGGTTGCCGTTGCAGCTGCCGTGTTGATGCCCAAGAAGGGCGAAAAAGCGCCGGCCGACGCACCGGCTGCCCAGGCTCAGTTACCGCTTGGCGACGGCAAGCAGGGCGCCAACATCGAGTTCTCTGGCTCGTCCCAGCCGGTGCCGCTGCCACTGGGAGGCCAGTCGCAGCCGGTGATGCGCGAGCCGCTGGCCCAGGCCGCAGGCATGGGTGAGGGGGAAGAAGGCAGCCCGGCTGGCGATACCGCCCTGCAGCCTGGCAACCCGCCGCCGACCGTGACCACCATCGCCCCGCCGCAAGGCGTAGCGGCGGGCCCCGCGCCGACGCCTGCGCAACCCGTGCAGCAGGTTGCGCCTGCGCAAAAACCGGTCGCAACCCAGCCTGCCAAGCCGGTTGCGACGGCCAAGCCGGCCCCGGCACCGACCCAGGTCGCCGTGGCCAAGCCGGCCGCCAAGCCTGCTGAAAAACCAGCCGCTGGCGGCACTGGCAACAGCAGCTGGTACGCCGGCCAGAAACCGGGCAATTACGTGGTGCAAATCCTTGGCACCAGCTCCGAGGCCTCGGCGCAGGCGTACGTGAAAGCCCAGGGTGGCGACTATCGCTACTTCAAGAAAGACCTGCAAGGCAAGCCGCTGTATGTGGTCACTTACGGCAGTTTCGCCAGCCGCGATGCCGCGGTTGCGGCAATCAAGAACTTGCCAGCGAAGGTCCAGGCTGGTAAACCTTGGCCACGTACCGTCGCCAGCGTCCAACAAGAGCTGGCCTCGGCCCGCTGATACCTGCCGGGCGGCACCACCCCGCTGCCCTGTTGCTAAGCGAATTCTAGCTTTCGACTAGCCTGCTGCGCCCGAGCGCGGCAGGCTTTTCTGTCCCAGACTGCCGGCCACAAGCCCCGAGTTGCAGTCATGGCTGAAACGCTTCAGACTCAAGTCAAGCGCCTATCACGGCGCATGACGCAAAAACATTCAAAATGGCGACATAAATTTTCAATGGTGAGACATGAAAATTTGTGAGCATCGCTGTCGCTGTGCAACAATGGTTTTCCATGGCCACCGCAAAAAAGCTGGCGTTTGATCGGCGTGGATGGTAAGTGGTTGTTAAAAAAGAGATTTGCCTCCGTTGAGAGGTGAACCTGGTGAGAATGTGTCTATGAAAACAGGTCTGTACCATCCCGAAGAATTCAAGGACAACTGTGGTTTTGGCCTGATCGCCCATATGACGGGCGAGGCGAGCCACCACCTTCTGCAAACCGCCATGCAGGCACTGACTTGCATGACCCACCGCGGTGGCATCAACGCCGACGGCAAGACCGGTGACGGTTGCGGTCTGCTGATTCAGAAGCCCGATCAGTTCCTGCGCGCCATGGCCCAGGAGCATTTTGCCGTCGAGTTGCCCAAGCAGTACGCCGTTGGCATGGTGTTCTTCAACCAGGACCCGGTCAAAGCCGAAGCTGCACGTGCCAACATGGATCGCGAGATCATCGCTGCCGGGCTGAAGCTGGTTGGCTGGCGCAAGGTGCCGATCGACACCAGCGTTCTCGGCCGCCTGGCCATGGAGCGCCTGCCGCAGATCGAGCAGGTGTTCATCGGCGGTGAGGGCCTGAGCGACCAGGAATTCGCCATCAAGCTGTTCAGCGCCCGGCGCCGTTCGTCGGTTGCCAACGCCGATGACGCCGACCACTACATCTGCAGCTTCTCGCACAAGACCATCATCTACAAAGGCCTGATGATGCCGCGCGATCTCGCGGCGTTCTACCCGGACCTGGGTGACGAGCGCCTGCAAACGGCGATTTGCGTGTTCCACCAGCGCTTCTCGACCAACACCCTGCCGAAGTGGCCGCTGGCGCAGCCGTTCCGCTTCCTCGCCCACAACGGCGAGATCAACACCATTACCGGTAACCGCAACTGGGCCATGGCCCGTCGCACCAAGTTCGCCAACGACCTGATCCCCGACCTCGCAGAGCTTGGCCCGCTGGTCAACCGCGTCGGTTCGGACTCCTCGAGCATGGACAACATGCTGGAGCTGATGGTCACCGGCGGTATCGACCTGTTCCGCGGCGTGCGCATGCTGGTACCGCCAGCCTGGCAGAACGTCGAGACCATGGACGCCGACCTGCGCGCGTTCTACGAATACAACTCCATGCACATGGAGCCGTGGGACGGTCCGGCCGGTATCGTCATGACCGAAGGCCGCCACGCGGTGTGCCTGCTCGACCGTAACGGCCTGCGCCCGGCGCGCTGGGTGACCACCACCAATGGCTACATCACCATCGCCTCTGAAATCGGCGTGTGGGGCTACCAGCCTGAGGAAGTATTGGCCAAGGGCCGCGTGGGCCCGGGCCAGATCCTTGCCGTGGACACCGAAACCGGGCAGATCCTCGATACCGATGCCATCGACGACCGCCTGAAGTCGCGCCACCCGTACAAGCGTTGGCTGCGTCAGCACGCCACGCGTATCCAGGCGACGCTGACCGACGACCAGGGCGTGGCCAGCTACGACGCTGACCAGCTCAAGCAATACATGAAAATGTTCCAGGTCACCTTCGAAGAGCGTGACCAGGTGCTGCGCCCGTTGGGTGAGCAGGGCCAGGAGGCCGTTGGCTCGATGGGTGACGACACGCCGATGGCTGTGCTGTCGCAACGTGTGCGTTCGCCATACGACTTCTTCCGCCAACAGTTCGCCCAGGTGACCAACCCACCGATCGACCCGCTGCGCGAAGCGATCGTGATGTCGCTGGAAATCTGCCTCGGCGCTGAGCGCAACATCTTCCAGGAGTCCCCGGAGCACGCCTCGCGGGTGATCCTCAGCTCGCCAGTCATTTCCCCGGCCAAGTGGCGTTCGCTGATGAACCTGGAGCGTGAAGGCTTCGAGCGTCAGCTGATCGACCTCAACTATGAGCAGAGCGTCGGCCTGGAAGCGGCGATCCGCAACATTGCCGACCAGGCTGAAGAAGCCGTGCGCGCGGGCAAGACCCAGCTGGTGCTGAGCGACCGCTACATTGCCCCGGGCAAGCTGCCTGTGCATGCTTCGCTGGCCGTGGGTGCCGTACACCACCGCCTGACCGAGCAGGGCCTGCGTTGCGACAGCAACATCCTGGTGGAAACCGCCACAGCCCGCGACCCGCATCACTTCGCCGTGCTGCTTGGCTTCGGCGCCTCGGCCGTCTACCCGTACCTGTCCTACGAAGTGCTCGCCGACCTGATTCGTACCGGTGAAGTGCTGGGCGACCTGGACGAGGTGTTCAAGTACTACCGCAAAGGCATTTCCAAGGGCTTGCTGAAGATCCTGTCGAAGATGGGTATCTCCACCATCGCCTCGTACCGGGGTGCGCAGCTGTTCGAAGCCATCGGCCTGTCCGAAGAAGTGGTCGGCCTGAGCTTCAAGGGGGTGTCCAGCCGCATCAAGGGTGCACGCTTCGAAGACCTGGAAAGCGACCAGAAGCTGCTGGCAGCCGAAGCCTGGAGCGCGCGCAAGCCGATCCAGCAAGGCGGCCTGCTGAAGTTCGTGCACGGTGGCGAGTACCACGCCTACAACCCGGACGTGGTCAACACGCTGCAGGCTGCAGTGCAGCAGGGTGACTACGCCAAGTTCAAGGAATACACCACGCTGGTCGACCAGCGCCCGGTGTCGATGATCCGCGACCTGCTGAAGGTCAAGGTAGCCGACCAGCCGTTGGCGCTGGAACAGGTCGAGCCGCTGGAGGCCATCCTCAAGCGCTTCGACTCCGCCGGTATTTCCCTTGGCGCCCTGTCGCCGGAAGCGCACGAAGCCTTGGCCGAGGCGATGAACCGCCTGGGCGCGCGGTCCAACTCCGGTGAGGGTGGCGAAGACCCGTCGCGCTACGGCACCATCCGCAGCTCGAAGATCAAGCAGGTGGCCACCGGCCGCTTTGGTGTGACCCCGGAATACCTGGTGAACGCCGAAGTGCTGCAGATCAAGGTGGCCCAGGGCGCCAAGCCCGGCGAGGGCGGCCAGCTGCCAGGTGGCAAGGTCAATGGCCTGATCGCCAAGCTGCGCTATGCGGTACCGGGCGTGACCCTGATCTCGCCGCCACCGCACCACGACATTTACTCGATCGAAGACCTGGCCCAGCTGATCTACGACCTCAAGCAGGTCAACCCGCAGGCCCTGGTGTCGGTCAAGCTGGTGGCAGAGGCCGGCGTGGGCACCATTGCCGCCGGTGTGGCCAAGGCTTATGCCGACCTGATCACCATTTCCGGCTATGACGGTGGTACCGGTGCGTCGCCGCTGACCTCGATCAAGTACGCCGGCGCCCCGTGGGAACTGGGCCTGGCCGAAACCCACCAGACCCTGCGCGGCAACGACCTGCGCGGCAAGGTGCGGGTACAGACCGACGGTGGCCTGAAAACCGGCCTGGACGTGATCAAGGCTGCCATCCTCGGCGCCGAAAGCTTCGGCTTTGGCACCGCGCCCATGATCGCCCTGGGCTGCAAGTACCTGCGCATCTGCCACCTGAACAACTGCGCGACCGGCGTAGCCACGCAGAATGACAAGCTGCGCAAGGACCACTACATCGGCACCGTCGACATGGTGATCAATTTCTTCACCTTCGTCGCCGAAGAAACCCGTGAGTGGCTGGCCAAGCTGGGCGTGCGCAGCCTCGGCGAACTGATCGGCCGTACCGACCTGCTCGACGTGCTGCCAGGCGACACCGAGCGTCAGCGGTACCTGGACCTGTCGCCGCTGCTGGGCAGCTCGCACATTCCGGCAGACAAGCCACAGTTCTGCGAAGTCGACAGGAACCCGCCGTTCGACGAAGGCCACCTGGCCGAGAAGATGGTGGAAATGGCCATGCCGGCCATTCGTGACCAGGCCGGTGGCGAGTTCAGCCTCGACATCTGCAACTGCGACCGTTCCATCGGCGCGCGTGTATCGGGCGAGATCGCCCGCCTGCACGGCAACCAGGGCATGGCCACGGCGCCGATCACGTTCCGTTTCAAAGGGACCGCAGGCCAGAGCTTCGGTGTGTGGAACGCCGGTGGCCTGAACCTGCACCTGGAAGGCGACGCCAACGACTACGTCGGCAAGGGCATGACCGGTGGCAAGCTCACCATCGTGCCGCCTGCTGGCAGCCCGTTCGCCACCCAGGACAGCGCCATCCTCGGCAACACGTGCCTGTACGGTGCCACTGGCGGCAAACTGTTTGCCGCCGGTACTGCCGGCGAGCGCTTCGCTGTCCGTAACTCCGGCGCCCACGCTGTTGTCGAGGGTACCGGCGATCACTGCTGTGAATACATGACCGGCGGCTTTGTCTGCGTGCTGGGCAACACCGGTTACAACTTCGGTTCTGGCATGACTGGCGGCTTCGCCTACGTGCTCGACATGGACAACAGCTTCGTCGACAAGCTCAACCACGAGCTGGTGGAAATCCAGCGTATCAGTGGGGAAGCCATGGAAGCTTACCGCAGCCATCTGGCGCGGGTCCTTGCCGAGTATGTGGAGGAGACCGGCAGCGAGTGGGGGCGTGAGCTCTCGGAGAACCTGGACGACTATGTGCGGCGCTTCTGGCTGGTCAAGCCCAAGGCAGCCAACCTGAAGCAACTGCTGTCCAGCACTCGCGCCAACCCGCAGTAACAACAGCTGCAAGTGGCAAGCCTCAAGCTGCACGCAGAAGCAGCACGAGGTTTGCCCGGCTTAAGTGATCGTCTTGCAGTTTGCAGCGTGTAGCTTGCAGCTGCTGTAAAGAGGTTTTGAAAAATGGCTGAACGTCTGAACAACGACTTCCAGTTCATCGAAGTGGGCCGCAAGGACCCGAAGAAAAAGCTGCTGCGCCAGCGCAAGAAAGAGTTCGTGGAAATCTACGAGCCGTTCAAGCCGCAGCAGTCCGTGGAGCAGGCGCACCGTTGCCTGGGCTGCGGTAACCCGTACTGCGAGTGGAAGTGCCCGGTGCACAACTTCATCCCCAACTGGTTGAAGCTGGTTTCCGAAGGCAACATCCTGGCGGCGGCGGAGCTGTCGCACCAGACCAACACCCTGCCCGAAGTGTGCGGCCGGGTGTGCCCGCAAGACCGCCTGTGCGAGGGTGCCTGCACCCTGAACGACGGCTTTGGCGCGGTGACCATCGGCTCGGTGGAGAAGTACATCACCGATACCGCCTTTGCCATGGGCTGGCGCCCGGACATGTCCAAGGTCAAGCCTACCGGCAAGCGCGTCGCCATCATTGGCGCCGGCCCTGCTGGCCTGGGCTGCGCCGACGTGCTGGTGCGCGCCGGGGTGACCCCGGTGGTATTCGACAAGAACCCGGAAATCGGTGGCCTGCTGACCTTCGGTATTCCCGAGTTCAAGCTGGAAAAGAGCGTGCTCAGCAACCGCCGCGAAGTGTTCACCGGCATGGGTATCGAGTTCCGCCTCAATACCGAGGTGGGCAAGGACGTGACCATGGAACAACTGCTCGCCGAGTACGACGCAGTGTTCATGGGCATGGGTACCTACACCTACATGAAGGGTGGCTTCCCGGGTGAGGACCTGCCGGGCGTGCATGACGCGCTGGACTTCCTGATTGCCAACGTCAACCGCAACCTGGGCTTCGAGAAGTCGCCTGAAGACTTCATCGACATGCAGGGCAAGAAGGTTGTGGTGCTGGGCGGTGGCGACACTGCCATGGACTGCAACCGTACCTCGATCCGCCAGGGTGCCAAGGCGGTGACCTGCGCCTATCGCCGTGACGAAGCCAACATGCCGGGTTCGCGCAAAGAGGTGAAGAACGCCAAGGAAGAAGGCGTGAAGTTCCTCTACAACCGCCAACCCATCGCCATTGTCGGCGAGGACAAGGTCGAGGGTGTGAAGGTGGTCGAAACCCGCCTGGGCGAGCCGGATGCCCGTGGCCGTCGCAGCCCCGAGCCGATTCCGGGTTCCGAGGAAATCCTGCCGGCCGATGCTGTGGTGATCGCCTTTGGCTTCCGCCCAAGCCCGGCGCCGTGGTTCGAGCAGCATGACATCCAGCTGGACAGCCAGGGCCGTGTGGTGGCGCCGGAGAAGGGCAAGTTCAAGCACCAGACCAGCAACCCGAAAGTGTTTGCCGGTGGCGACATGGTGCGCGGTTCGGACCTGGTGGTGACGGCGATCTTCGAAGGGCGCACTGCTGCTGAGGGTATCCTGGACTACCTGGAAGTCTGATTCTCGACCTGTTCGCGGGCACGCCCGCTGCCACGGGGTTCGGCGCAGAACCTGTGGGAGCGGGCGTGCCCGCGAAGCTTTTGTATACAAAAACGCTTGATCTGTGGCATCCAATAGACAAAACGCATGGCCATGGCCGTGCCTTTTGCGCTGGCGTCTGAGAAAATGCCCGCACTATTTTTCCGGATGCCGACATGACTGCCCTGAAGAACGATCGTTTCCTGCGTGCACTGCTCAAGCAACCCGTAGACGTCACCCCGGTGTGGATGATGCGCCAGGCCGGGCGCTACCTGCCGGAGTATCGCGCCAGCCGTGCCAAGGCAGGCGATTTCATGAGCCTGTGCATGAACCCGCAGTTCGCCTGCGAGGTTACCTTGCAGCCGCTGGACCGCTACCCGCTGGACGCGGCGATCCTGTTCTCCGACATCCTCACCATCCCCGATGCCATGGGCCTGGGCCTGTACTTCGAAACCGGCGAAGGCCCGCGTTTCAGGAAGGTCGTCAGTACCCCGGCCGATATCGAAGCCCTGCCGGTTCCCGACCCGCAAAAAGACCTGGGCTACGTGATGGATGCGGTCAGCACCATCCGCCGCGAACTTAACGGCCGCGTTCCGCTCATCGGTTTTTCCGGTAGCCCCTGGACCCTGGCCACCTACATGGTCGAAGGCGGTTCGTCGAAGGACTTCCGCAAGACCAAGGCCATGGCCTATGACAACCCGCAAGCGCTGCACCTGCTGCTGGACAAGTTGGCCCAGTCGGTGACCAGCTACCTCAACGGGCAGATCCTTGCCGGTGCCCAGGCCGTGCAGATCTTCGACACCTGGGGCGGCAACCTGTCAGCGGCGGCCTACCAGGAGTTCTCCCTCGCCTACATGCGCAAGATCGTCAGCGGCCTGATCCGCGAGCATGAAGGGCGCAAGGTGCCGGTCATCCTGTTCACCAAGAACGGTGGCCTGTGGCTTGAAAGCATCGCCGAGGCCGGTGCCGATGCCCTGGGCCTGGACTGGACCTGTGACATTGGCGACGCCCGTCGCCGTGTGGGCGACAAGGTGGCCTTGCAGGGCAACATGGACCCGACCGTGCTGTACGCCAAGCCAGAGGCCATCCGCCAGGAAGTGGCGCGCATCCTGGCCAGCTACGGCCACGGCAACGGCCACGTGTTCAACCTGGGCCACGGCATCACCCCGGAAGTCGACCCGGAGCACGCAGGCGTGTTCATCAACGCGGTGCACGAGCTGTCGGCGCAATACCACGTTTGAGTTTCCAGGCTCCCCGAACCAGGGTTTGGGGAGCCTGTGCCTGCCGCTGCCGTGCATTTCCGAAAATGTGCCGAACGTTCAGCCGTATTCCTACATATAGGCACAGATGTTTCTTCTAATGTCCGACCTCCCTTGAGCAGAGGGCACATTCGCCGCGCGTGAATGTGCCCTTTTGCATTCAACCTTCGGAGTTCGTGATGAATAAAACAAAAACCCTGCGCAGAAGCGTTGTTGCCACCGGTGTGTGGATGGCTATCGCAGGTGCAGGTTTGCAGGTTCAGGTTGCCCAGGCACACGGCCATCTGGCTGACCCGCCTTCACGTGCAGCGCTGTGCCATGCCAACCACAAGAACCTGAACAGCAACTGTGGCGGCGCTCAGTACGAACCGTGGCCGGTCGGTGAGGCCATTGGGCGTTTCCCGGCGGCCGGCCCTGTTGATGGGAAAATTGCCAGCGGTGGTGTCCGTGGCGATTTCGGTGCCCTCGACGAGCAGTCGGCCAACCGCTGGCATCTGACCCCCATCGTTGACCGGAACATTCAGTTCGACTGGCATTACCAGGCGCCGCACCCGGTAACCACGTGGGAATACTTCATCACCAAAGCCGACTGGAACCCCAATACCGCACTGAGCCGCGCCTCGTTCGACGACGCGCCGTTCTGTGTAGTCGATGGCAACAACCAGGTGCCTGCCAGCGGCACTGGCACCAACCCCAAGCATAGCTGCACCTTGCCAGCCGACCGTGCAGGCCAGCACGTGATCCTGGGTGTCTGGAAAGTGGGGGATACCGACAAGGCCTTCCATAGCGTGGCTGACGTCGATATTCAACTGGACGGCGGGCCTGCGCCCGAATGGCCGCGCCTGGCCGAGATCAGCGCCAGCCGAGACCTTGAAGTGGGCGACCAGGTGACGGCCCGCGCATTCGATGCCAATGGCGAGCGTCCGTCGCACCATGTGAGCGTCACCATTGACAACGCCGAAGAAGGTATCGCTGCCAACTGGGCTTACAAGCTCGCCAGGCAGATCAACGAAACCCAGACGCTGGTCCGTGCCGGGCAAATGGATGCCGACGGCAACATCGAGCCTGTCCAGGGCTCCAACAGCATCTTCGCCAAAGCCGAAAGTGGCCTGACCAACTACATCCTCGACTTCAAGGCCGCTGCCGGTGAGCCCGCCACCCTGCACCTGCATGATGTCAAACCTGAGTACACCATCGCTGATGGCCAGAGTAGCGTGGACTTTACCGTCATGACCAACAAGGCCTTGACCGTATCGGCGCGGCTGTTCGACGCCAGCAACAAGCAGGTCGCCTACGCACGGCAACTGGTCAACGGCAGCGCGCCGTTCGCCTTGAACGTCGCCAGCGTGCCAGGTGAGCACACCCTCAAGGTCGTCGGCGTGGACAAGCGCGAGCGCGAGCTGCTGCAGGATGAGCGCACGGTCCAGCTCAAGGCGTCGGGTGACGGCTCGTACGACTTTGTCTTCCCGGAGTCGCTGTCCAGCTACCTGGCCGGCACCAAGGTACTGCAGCCCAAGAATGGCAAGGTCTACGAGTGCCAGCCCTTCCCGAACTCGGGTTACTGCGTGCAGTACTCCGCCAATGCCGCCCAGTTCGAGCCAGGTACCGGCTCTCACTGGAACATGGCCTGGACCGAGAAGTAATGCAGCACACCTGGCCCCTCGACGGGGGGCCAGGCCCTTCGAGTACTGTTTATGCAAGCACGAAAATATGCCTGGCAGCAGATCCTCCTGCACTGGGTCTCTGCCTTGGTCATCATTTGGGTACTGCTCAGCGGCTTCTACGTGGCGCACCTGAACGTCACCCCGACCACGTTTCACTTGGTTGCGTTCGTCAACGTGGCCTTGACCACCCTGTTCATCCCGATATTCCTGCTGCGCTGGCTGCTGCGGCGGACCCTGTTCAAACCCGGCAGCCTGGAGGGTGCAGCCAGGGGCGAGCGGATCGCCCATCTTGTCCATGAAGGTTTGTACTGGACCACCGCGATCGTGCTGCTGTCCGGCGTATTGATGATGGACCGGCCCATCGACGTGTTCGGCTGGTTCACCCTCGCGCCGCTGTTGAGCGAACCGTTCTGGCACGGCCTGTGGTTCAAGGTCCACATCTGCGCGTGCCTGCTGCTGGCCCTGGGCGTGTCGGCGCACATTGCTGCCGTGGTGCTGCATGAGCTGGCCGGGCGCCGTGTACTGCGGCGCATGCTGCCCTGATTCGGATGAAGCGCTCATCGCATGTGATCTGGCTGGCGCTGGTACTGGTAACGCTTGCCGGGCTGATAGCGCGGGAACGGCTGTATCCGTTAACTGCGCCCCCGCTGCTGCCGGCCTCGGCGCTGGCCACGGCAGCCGCCCCGGAGCAACCGTTCTCGACGACCGCCCTGGCCTTGGCATTCGGCTTTCAGCCTGAGCGCCAGCGGTCTAGCCGGGCGGACATCACGCTCAAGGCCTGCTTCGTATCCAGCCAGGGCGGGGCGCGGGCGTTGGTGAAAAGCGCTGGGGGCGAGGCTGTCTACCGGGTGGGTGAGCGGATTGCGGGCCACGGTGTGCTGCGCCGTATCGATGTGCGCTCCATCGTGCTGTGGGTCGACGGCCGCGAGGAAGTCGTGGCGTTGGCTACCCCTGGCCCCAGCGTTTTTCTGCCCATGGGGGCGGCCCCTCGCCCGCGCCCGGTTTCTGATCCTTCATCCCGCCTGTTGCGGGAGGTGCAATGACTTTCAAGCGATATTTGCAAGGCGCCTCGTTAGGCGCCTGTTTGACCCTGTGCTGTTCCCTGGCGCTGGCTGAAATGCCCACCTGGCAACTGGCGATGAGCGATGCCGACGTACGCGAGGTGGTGCGTGAGGTAGGGGAAATCCTCGACCAGACCATCATCCTCGACCCCCGCGTGCAGGGGCGCATCACCGTGCTTTCCAACGAAGCCCTGGACCGCGAAGGCATACGCCGGCTGTTCTACTCCGTGCTCAATGCCCAGGGCTTTGCCGCCGTGAATGATGGCGACCGTTTGCTGGTGCTGCCGGCCAGCGAAGCCAAGGCCTGGGCCAACCAACAGGTGGAGGCCATACCGGCCGCGTTCACCACGCGCGTCTTTACCTTGTCGGGCAGCGTCGCTGCCGACCTGGCCGGCCTGTTGCGGCCGTTGGTGTCCAGCAGCGGCTACATTGGCCCCTCCAGCTCGGCCAACGCCTTGGTGGTGACCGACTCTGCAGCCAACCTTGAACGCTTGGAGAGCCTGGTCTTGCAGCTGGACAGCGGCCAGCGGCACGACTATGAGCTGGTGACCCTGCATAACGCCCAGACCGAGGCCGTGTTCGCCGTGGTCGAAGCGGCGGCCGGGGGGCCGGACAGCGGTGTGCAGGTGGTGGCCGACGCCAACGGTAGCCGCCTGCTGATCCTCGGCCCGGCCAAGTCCAGGCAGCGCCTGGCACAACTGACCCGTTCGCTGGATGTGGCGGCACCCGCCACCGCGCAGAACTGGCGTGTGGTGCGCTTGCAGCACAGTAACGCCGAGCAGCTTGCCGACGTGCTGGGTGAGGTGGGCAAGCGCCTGGATAGGGCGCCGGGCACCCGTGACTTGGGCGCCAACCTCACTGGCGACGCCGTGGTCAAGGCCGATGCCGACCAGAATGCGCTGGTGCTGCTGGGCGAGCCGCAGACACTGGGCAGCGTCGAGCAGATCATCCAGCAATTGGACCAGCCACGGGCGCAGGTCCTCATCCATGCGGCAATCGTCGAAGTCAGCGGCAGCATCGATGAAGCGTTGGGTGTGCAGTGGGGCGTGGGCACCGGCGGGCTCAACGGCGGGGTCACGTTCAGCGAAAGTGGCACCGGGCTGGCCGACCTGCTGGGCAAGGAGGCCAAGCTGCCGGGTGGCGCTGCCCTGGCCATTGGCACGGACCGTTTTGCCGCGCTGATATCGGCCTTGGCCAGCAGCAGCCGCAGCAACCTGTTGTCCACGCCAAGCCTGTTGACCCTGGACAACCAGGAGGCGCATATCCTGGTGGGGCAGAACGTCGCCTTCAAGACCGGCTCCTACGTTACCCCCGGCAGTGGTTCGGAGAACCCGTTCACC
This sequence comes from Pseudomonas sp. UBA6699, assembly GCF_002454615.1. Taxonomy (NCBI): domain Bacteria; kingdom Pseudomonadati; phylum Pseudomonadota; class Gammaproteobacteria; order Pseudomonadales; family Pseudomonadaceae; genus Pseudomonas; species Pseudomonas sp. UBA6699. Next base: position 11,932 of record NZ_DKJF01000081.1, on the reverse strand, counting down.
ACGGTCGAACGCAAGGATATCGGTATCAGCCTGAAGGTGCGCCCGCACATCAATGAGGGGCAAAGCCTGCGCCTGGAGGTCGAGCAGGAAAGCTCCGAAATCGCACCGAGCACGGCCGAGAACGACCTGGTCACCAACAAGCGTACGCTCAAGAGCACCATCCTGGCCGCCGACGGCGAGATCATCGTGATTGGCGGCCTGATCAAGGACAGCATGCGCAAGGTCGAGCGTGGGGTACCGTTGCTCAGCCGCATTCCGTGGCTTGGCGGTCTGTTCCGCTGGCGCAGCGACATTCAGGAGAAAACCAACCTGATGGTCTTCCTGCGCCCGACCATTTTGCGTAGCCAGGCGGAGCGGGTCGAGGTAGGGCGCAGGGCCTACGACGGGGTGCGCGCAGCCGATGATTCGCCCTTGCCGGCTGATGCTCAGCGCCTGTTCGAGCCACGTCGCTTGCCAAGCGCGCAAGTGCCACAGCCATGAGCCCTGAGCTGCCATTCGGCTTTGCCCGGCGTCACGGGATCCTGCTCGACCGCCAGGCGCCCGAGCCGGTGCTGATGATGCGAGAAGGCGCGTCCCTGGCCGCCCTGGCCGAAGCCTGCCGCTTGCTGGGCAATACCTGGCCGCTGCGCCAGGTGAGCGAAGCCGACTTCGCCGAGCGCCTGGCCAGTTGCTACGGCCTGGGTGGGGATGCCGCGCAATCGATCGTCCAGGGCCTGGACCAGGAAATCGACCTGCCACGGCTGGCCGAGGCCTTGCCGCAAACCAGCGACCTGCTCGAACAGCAAGACGATGCGCCGATCATCCGCCTGCTCAATGCCCTGTTCAGCGAAGCGGTGCGCTCGCGGGCCTCGGATATCCACCTGGAAACTTTCGAGCATCAGCTGCGCGTGCGCATGCGCATCGACGGCGTCATGCGCGAAGTGCTGTCACCCCCACGGGAGCTTTCTGCCCTGCTGGTTTCGCGTATCAAGGTCATGGCGCGCCTGGACATCGCCGAGAAGCGCGTGCCCCAGGACGGTCGTATCAGCCTGCGCCTGGCTGGCCATGAAGTCGACGTGCGCGTTTCGACCCTGCCTGCCACCCATGGCGAGCGGGTGGTGCTGCGGTTGCTGGACAAGCAGGCCGTGCGCCTGGACATCGACCACATGCAGATGCCGGCGGCTGTGCGTGCTGGCTTCATGAGCATGCTGGAAAAGCCACACGGCATTTTCCTGGTCACCGGCCCAACCGGCTCGGGCAAGACCACCACCTTGTACACCGCGCTTGCGTACCTGAACCAGGAGTCGCGCAATATCCTCACCGTGGAGGACCCGATCGAGTACCACCTGGCCGGCATCGGGCAAACCCAGGTCAACCCCAAGGTCGACATGACCTTCGCCCGTGGCCTGCGCGCCATTCTGCGTCAGGACCCGGACGTGGTCATGGTGGGCGAAATCCGCGACAAGGAAACCGCCAACATCGCGGTGCAGGCGTCGCTGACGGGCCACCTGGTACTTTCCACCCTGCACACCAACAGCGCGCTGGGCGCAATCACGCGGCTTGCCGACATGGGCATCGATACTTGCCTGCTGGCTTCGTCGCTGGCCGGGGTGATGGCCCAGCGCCTGGTACGCCGGCTCTGCCCGCACTGCAAGGTGGCCTGCGAGGTGGACCAGGCCATGGCCAGCGCCTTGGGCAACCCTGCCGGGCTGCCCGCGCAGCTTTACCAGGCGCAGGGCTGCAATGAATGCCAGGCGGGCTACAGTGGGCGCCTGGCCTTGCACGAGATGGTGGTGGTCAAGCCTGCACTGGCTCAGGCGATCCACACCCAGGCATCCCAGGCCGCAATGCATGAACTGATTCGCCAGGACACGCCGAGCCTGTTCCAGCACGGTGTTCAGCGTGTCTGCCAAGGGCAGACCAGCTTGGCAGAACTGCTGCGCGTGACCGGGCAGGACTGACATGCAGCTGTTTCGCTATCAGGCCCAGGATGCCAAGGGCGCCCGCCAGCGCGGTACGCTGGAAGCCCCAGGGGCGCGTCAGGCTCGGCAAACCTTGCGCGAGCAAGGCTGGCAGGTGCTGAAACTGCGCCCCGTGCCGCGGTCACTGCTGGCGGGCGTGCTGAACCGTAGCGGTTTGAGCCTGACCCGGCGCTCGCTGCTGACCCGCCAGCTGGCGACCCTGCTGCAGGCCGGGCTGCCGTTGACCGAAGCCTTGCAGGCGGTTGCCGAGCAAGGCACCCGGCGCCAGGAGCGGCAGGTGTTGCGCGGCGTGGCAGAGCGGGTTGCCGAAGGCCATGCCCTGGCCCAGGCGCTGGCCCATTACCCGCGGGCGTTCCCGGTCATCTACCGGGCCACCGTGGCCGCTGCGGAGCGCTCCGGGCGCTTGGCGGACGTGCTCGAACGTTTGGCCGCGCATGGCGAGGACGAGCAAGCCTTGCGGCAGAAAGTGCAGCTGGCCATGGTCTACCCGGTGATTCTGCTGGCCGTCTCGTTGCTGGTGGTGGGGTTTCTGCTGGGCTATGTCGTGCCTGATGTGGTGCAGGCATTCTCCCGCGACCAGGCGCGCCTGCCGTTGGCCACGCAAGTGCTGATTGCCCTGAGCGATGCCGCCAACCAGTGCGGCCTGGCAGCGCTCACGCTGCTGCTGGCCGGCATTGCTCTGGGCGCGTGGGCCCTGCAACAACCGCCATGGCGTAGCCGGTGGCATGCCTTGGCACTGCGCCTGCCAGGTTATGGCGAATTCGCGCGGGCCAGCGAGGCGGCGCGGTTCATCAGCACCCTGGCGATCCTGGGGCGCAGCGGCGTGGCCTTGGTAGAAGCGATGAACATCGCTGCGGCGGTGATCGGCAACCTCACCCTGCGCGAGCGTCTGCTGCAGGCCGCCCGCGAGCTGGCCGAGGGCAGCGCCTTGGCCAGTTGCCTGACACGCAGCGACACCCTGCCACCGCTCATGCTGCACATGATCGCCAGCGGCGAACGCGCCGGTGAACTGGACACCATGCTTGAACGTGCCGCAGACCTCCAGGCCAGGCAACTGGCAGGGCGTATCGCGCTGCTGGTGAGCCTCTGCGAACCCCTGATGCTGCTGGTGATGGGGGGCATCGTGCTGTTCATCGTGCTGGCCATCCTGCTGCCGATCCTCAACCTCAACCAACTGGTCAACTGACATGTCCCTTCGTTTTACAAGCCACGCGCAACGTGGCTTCACACTCATCGAAATCATGGTGGTGGTCATCATCCTGGGCGTGCTTGGCGCGCTGGTACTGCCCAACGTGATGAGCCGTCCCGACCATGCCAAGCTGACCGCAGCCCGCACCGACCTGCAGTCGATCGCCACCGCGCTGGAAATCTATCGGCTGGACAACGGCCGTTATCCAACGTCCGCGCAGGGCCTGGACGCCTTGGTCACACGCCCCAGCGTGGCGCCATTGCCGCGCAACTGGAGTGCCCAGGGCTATCTGAAGCGTACCCCTACCGACCCTTGGGGCTCGCCTTACCAGTACGTGAACCCGGGCAGCTGTTCGAACCAGGGGTATGACCTTTACTCGCTGGGTGCCGACGGGCAGCCGGGCGGCGAACAGATGGATGCCGATATCGGCAACTGGTCTGAATGAAACGGCCCCGCGCGCAAGGCTTCACACTGCTGGAACTGTTGCTGGTCCTGCTGCTGCTGAGCATCGTCATGGGCATGGCGGGGCTCGGTATCGGGCGCGACCCGCAGCGCCTGGCCAGCCAGGAGGCCAACCTGTTTTTGCAACTGGTGCAACACGCACGGCAACAGGCTGTGCTGGAGGGCGTGGCGCTGGGTATCCGAATCGACCCGCAAGGCTATCAGCTGCTGAAGGCCCGCGGTGACAGCTGGGAGCCCGCGGGCCAGCAGCGCGATATTGGCCTGGACCTGCGCCTGCAGATCGATGGGCTGCCAGTGCCACCCGCCGTGCCTGGCAAGGCGCCGCAACTGGTGATGTACGGCAATGACGAGCACACGCCGTTTTCCCTGTATTTCGAGGCCGACACCGTGCGCCTGGTCTCCCTGTCGAGCGATGGCCTCAATGCCCCGCAGTTCCAGCCCTGAACGCGGCTTCACCCTGCTCGAGGTGTTGGTGGCGCTGGCGATCTTCGCGGTGCTGGCCGTGGCGGTGAGCACGGCCAGCCAGCGCATACTGGTGCAGTCGCAGGGGTTGCAGGAGCGTCTTTTTGCCAGCTGGGTCGCCGACAACCACCTGCTGGAAATGCGCCTGCAACCGGCCCTGGCGCCCGGCCAGCGCAGTGTGGAGGTGATGTTCGGCCAGCGTCGCTGGACGCTGCAGGAAAGCCGCCGACGGCTGGGCGGGGCTGGCCTGCTGGAGGTCGAGGTGCGCGTGGGCCTTGCGGCCGATCGCCAGGTGTTGCACCAGGCCACCGGGTGGCAGGGGGCAGCGATGCGTCACGCTAGGCCCCGCCAGCACGGTTTCACCTTGATCGAACTGCTGCTGGCCATGGCCCTCTTTGCCTTGTTGGCGGTGGGCAGTGCGCGTGTGCTGGATGTGGTCATGCGGGCCGAGCGTGCGCGCCAGGCCCAGGCCGAGCAGTTGCATGCGTTGGGCAGGGCCATGAGCCTGATCCAGCGCGATGCCTTGCAAGGGTATTTGCCGGCGAGCCTGGGCAAGGGCGGTTACGGCATCCTGTTGAACGGCGACCGGGCCCATTGGCTGACCCGCGAACCCGACCACCAGGCGCTCAAGCGCAGCGAACTGAGGGTGGTCGAATACTGGCTCGCCGACGGCGTGCTGTGGCGCCAGCGGCGCACCCAGGGGCAGGGCCAGCCGCGCCCGCAGCGTTTGCTCGAAGGTGTGGGCGAACTGCAGTGGCGCCTGCATGTACCCGGTAGCGGCTGGCAGGCGCATTGGCCAATGGCCCAGCGCCGGGCCCTGCCACCGCAGGCGCTGGAGGTGACCCTGTCCACCCGGCGCTTGGCGCAGATTCGGCGGGTACTGCCGCTTGGCGGGGCCAGCCAGTGAAGCGTCAACGGCAGAAGGGGCTGGCGCTGATTACCGTGCTGCTGGTGATGGCGCTGCTGACGTTATTGGTAGCCGGCATGTTGCACAGCCATCGCCTGCTGCTTGGCAGTGTTGCCCAGCAGCTCGAAGCCACGCGCCTGTTGCGCCTGGCGCAAGCCGGCGAACAACAGGCGCTTGCGAGCCTGCGGGGTGAGGTAGGGGAGATCCTGCAGGTGACCCACGGGCGGCAGGGCTGGGGCCAACCCCGTGTGTTGACCTTGGGCGAAGGCCGGGTGCAACTACAGCTGGAGGACCTTGCAGGGCGCTTCAACCTCGGCGCCCTGACCGCAGGTAAAACCCCCGACCCCTTGCTGCTCGAGCGTTGGCAGCGCCTGTGCCATGCACTGCAGGTGGCGCCGCCGGCCTTGGAGGCGCTGGCGGGCCAGCCGCTGCTGGACCCTACCCAGTTGCGGGCCCTGCCGGGCGTCACTGCCGAGGTGATGGCGCGTTTGCAGCCTTGGGTAGTGGTGTTGCCCAAGGAGGCGCGGCTCAACATCAACACGGCCCCGGCACGCCTGTTGGCAGCACTGGCGGAGTTGTCGCCAGCGGTGGCCGCCGACCTGGTACGGCAACGCCCCGAGGCGGGCTACCCGACGGTGGAGCGTTTTCTGGCCTCTGCGCAATTGGAAGGCGTGGGCGTGAACAGGCGCGGGCTTGCCGTGACCAGCCGCTGGTTTCGCCTTGAGGTGCAGGCACAGCAGGCAGGGAGGCGCATGTACCTGTACAGCGACCTGGAGATCGACTTGAACACGCACCAGGTTCGTGTGGTGCGGCGTGTGTTTACTGCAATGCGGGAGCGAAGAGCAGATGAGTGAAACCTGGCTGTACCTATTGCCCGCGGGCGTTGCGGCGGCCGATGCGCAGTGGCCGGTGTGGCTGCGAGCAGCCGACGGCAGCGTGCGCAAGACGCGTCTGGACGCGCTCGGGGCGACCCTGGCCGGCCCTGTGATCCTTGTCTTGCCGATGGAAATGCTCGGCAGTTGCGAAATCGGCCCCGTGCCAGGCAAGCGGCCGAAGCCTGAAGCATTGGCCTACGCCGCCGAAGAGCAGTTGGCAGCGGCGCTGGAATCGGTGCACCTGGTTTTTGCCGCAGCGGATATGTAAGGGCACCGCCGTGCGCTGGTGATAGAGCGTCAGGTGCTGCGCAATGTCTTGGCCTTGTTGCAAACCCTGGGTATCGACCCGGCCGCGGTCCATGTCGACGCCGACCTGCTGGGTGGCGAGCAGCCCAGTGCACTGTGGCTTGACGGGCGCTGGCTGGTGGGCGGTCGAGGTGGGCCGTGGCTGGTCGCTACGCCCCAGGCAGCCGAAATCGTGGCACGGCAATTGCCGCCGATGGCCTGGCAGGCGGCCGCTGCCGATGGCGGGCAACCGCTGGTCAACCACAGGGTCGACAATGCCTTCCAGACCTTGCTGCAAGGGCGAGCCAAGGCGCTGGACCTGCGCCAGGCGCCATTCCGCCGTCAGCGCCTGGCGTTACCCTGGTCGGCGTTGGCGGGCGCAGGGCTGCTGGGCTTCGCCATGCTGTGCGTGGCCGATCATTGGCGTGTCGAGGGGCTGTTGCAGCGCGTGGCTCAACAACATGCCGAAAACGTTCAGGCATTCCAGCGGTGGGCGCCTGGGCAGCCCGTCACCGGTGACCTGGCGGTGCGCGTCAGGGCGTTGCAGGCCGGCCCTCGTGCGACCACCCGCATGGAAGGCCTGGCGGCCGTCGCGCAGCCGCTGGTGGAAACCGGCAACATCACCCTCGAGCGGGCCGCGTTCAGCCCGGCGCAAGGGTGGCGAATGGATGTGCTGGCCCTAGGGTTCGATGACCTCGAGCGCTTGCGCCTGCTGGCCCCTGCCGTGCTGATGGACCAGGCCCGGCAGACCGCCCAAGGGGTGCGGGCAACCCTGACCTGGAGCGGGACTCGATGAAGCGCAGGTTTGAGCAGGCCCTTGCTCGCCAATGGCAAACGCTACCTGCCACTCGCCGGGCACTGATCAGGGTCACGCTATGGGGTGTGGCCATGCTGGTGCTCTGGCAACTGGCCTGGGTGCCTGGCAAGCAGCGCTTGCTGCAGGCCGAGCTTGCCCATGGGCAGGCGCTGGAGCTGGCCGGGCAGTTGCAGCAGGTGGCGTCAGCGCCGGTCGGGGGGCGCAAAGCGGTGCGGGCACTGACGCCCGCCGCGCTCAATGAGCGTGCCTTGGCCGCCGGTTTGCGCGTTGTCGGGCTGCAGGCTCGGGCCACGCAGCTCGACGTCAGCCTCGAAGGCCAGCCCACGGCAGTGCTGAGCTGGCTGCACACGCTGGAACGTGACGGCGCACAGCTGCGCAGTGTGCAGCTACAGGTGACTGGCGCGCAGTTGCAGGTGCAGCTGGCGCTGGAACTGGACGAAGCCTGGGGCGATTAAGATTGGATTCAGCCAGCTTCGGTAGGCTGTTCCCATCCAAACCGAAACAGGACCTGCCTCCATGAAAACCCGTTACCTTGCCCTGATCCTCGCCCCGCTGTTCAGCACTGCTGCCCTGGCTGCCGGCTATACCGGCCCGGGTGCACAAGCGGTAACCACCGTGGCCGCTGCGAACGATGCCGCCGATGACACGCCGGTGGTGCTGCAGGGCTTCGTCACCAAGAAGATCAACAACGACGACAAATACGAATTCAAGGACAACACCGGCACCATCACCGTGGAAATCGATGATGAAGACTTGCCACCGACGCCATTCAACGACAAGACCAAGGTCAAGCTGACCGGTGAGGTGGAGAAACACCTGATGAGCCGTGAAGTGGATGTGGATATCGTCGAAATCATCAACTGATTCCCGGGCCAGTTCGCGGGCGTGCCCGCGAATGCCTCACGCCGACTTCGGTGGTAACTTGCTCAGGTGTAGCGCCACCAGCAACGCCACTGCCAGCAAGCTGCCTATGAACAGGCCGATGCCATTCCAGCCCCATTGGTGCCAGAACACCCCGCCCGCCGTACCGGCCACGCTCGAGCCGGCGTAATAGCTGAACAGGTACAGCGACGACGCCTGCCCTTTGGCCTTCAGCGCCCGCCGGCCGATCCAGCTACTGGCCACCGAGTGCGCGCCAAAGAAGCCGAAGGTGAACACCAGCATGCCCACGATCACCATGGCCAGTGGGCTGGCCAGGGTCATCAGCAAACCACACGCCATGACCACGATGCTGGCCCAGAACACCTTGCGTCGGCCCAGCTTGTCCGCCAAGGCGCCGACCTGCGCCGAGCTGTAGATGCCGGACAGGTACACCACCGACAGCAAGCCGACCAGTGCCTGGTTCATGTGGTAGGGCTCGGCCAGCAGGCGGTAGCCGATGTAGTTGAACAGGGTGACGAAGGCACCCATCAGCAGGAAGGCCTCCAGGAACAGCCAGGGCAGGCCGGCATCCTTGAAATGCATGACGAACCCGTCCAGGAGGCTGCGCGGGCTCATCGTTTGCGGGCGGAAATTGCGTGACTCCGGCAGCACCTTCCAGAACACCAGGGCGGCGCCCAGGGCCAGGCCACCGATGGTCAGCATGGCTGTGTGCCAGCTGACGAAGTCGATCAACACGCCAGTGATCAGCCGCCCGCTCATGCCGCCAATGGCGTTGCCGCCGATGTACAGGCCCATGGCCAGGCCAATGTGCTGGGGGTGGATCTCTTCGCTCAGGTAGGTCATGGCCACTGCTGCCAGGCCGCTCAGCGACAGGCCGACCAGCGCGCGGGTGGCCAGCACCAGTTCCCAGCTCGGCATCACCGCGCTGGCCAGGGTGGAGAGCGCGGCGCACACCAGGGCGAACACCATCACCGGCTTACGGCCGATGCGGTCCGAGATCGGACCGGTGACAAGCAGGCCGAACGCCAGCATCGCGGTCGACACCGACAGCACCAGGCTGCTCTGTGCGGCGTTGATGGCGAATTCTTTAGACAGCAACGGCATCATCGGCTGTACGCAATACAGCAGGGCGAAGGTAGCGAAGCCGCCGCTGAACAGGGCCAGCACGGTCTTCATGAAGGCGGGGGTGCCTTTTTCGATCCACATGTCGGTCAAGGTGGCAGGTTCGAGTTGGATGGGCTGCGCGGCTACAGCAGTTTTCACGGCGGGTACCTCTGGTGCAATGAAAAAAGCATATAGCTGGCTAATGATTAGATCCAATATATTGTTCGACCTATTTAAGACGTTGTGCGACTTGTTTGGAGCGAACCATGGAACTGCGCCATCTGCGTTATTTCATTGCCGTGGCAGAAGAGCTGCACTTCGGCCGCGCCGCCCAGCAACTGGGCATTTCGCAACCGCCGCTGAGCCAGCAGATCCAGGCGCTGGAACAGGAGCTGGGGGCGCGCTTGTTCGAGCGCACCAACCGCCGGGTCGAGCTGAGCGAGGCAGGCCGGCTGTTCCTGGGCGAGGCGCGTCAGGTGCTGGCGCAGGTGGAGAAGGCGGCGGATGTGGCGCGGCGTGCACAACTGGGTGAATTGGGCGAGATGAAGATCGGCTTTACCTCCTCGGCCCCGTTCACATCGAAGATCCCCAAGGCCATTCATGCCTTTCGCCAGCGCTTCCCCGCAGTGCACCTGAACCTCAAGGAAATGAGCAGCCGCGATGTTGCCGAAGGGGTGTTCGATGAGTCCATCGAAATCGGCCTGATGCGGCCAATGCCGCTGCCGGAAGGGTTGCTGGCCACCGAGCTGTTCCGCGAGCCACTGGTGGCGGTGATCAATGCCTCACACCCGCTGGCCGAAGCCAGCGGGCAAGGCGTGCACATGGCGGCGCTGGCCCATGAGCCGTTCGTGTTCTTCCCGCGCAGCTATGGCAGCGGCTTGCATGCGCAGTTGCTGAGCCTGGCGCGGCAGGCCGGGTTCAGCCCGCATTTTGCCCAGGAGGCAGGGGAGGCGATGACCATCATCGGCCTGGTGTCGGCGGGGTTGGGGGTGTCGGTGCTGCCGGCCTCGTTCCAGCGCATGCGTATCGAAGGGGTGGTGTACCGCACCTTGCTCGACGAGGGGGCGATGACCGCGGTGTGGCTGGTGCAGCGCGAAGGCGGCGGGTCGGCCATGGCCAAGGCGTTTGCGCAGCTGCTTCAGGCGAATAGCACTGGCCATGGCGGCGACACCGCCACATACTCGGGCATTCGTTGAAACACGGAGGTCAACCATGCGGCGCGTGGTGTTCAATCAGAAAGGTGGCGTGGGCAAGTCGAGCATCGCCTGCAACCTGGCGGCGGTCAGTGCCAATGAAGGCTACCGGACCCTGCTGGTCGACCTGGATGCCCAGGCCAACTCGACACAGTACCTCACCGGGCTGACGGGTGAGGATATCCCCATGGGTATCGCCGATTTCTTCAAGCAGAGCCTGTCCAGCGGGCCATTCAGCAAGAAGAACAAGGTGGATATCTATGAAACCCCGTTCGACAACCTGCATGTGGTGACTGCAACGCCTGAACTGGCCGACCTGCAGCCCAAGCTCGAGGCCAAGCACAAGATCAACAAGCTGCGTAAGCTGCTCGATGAGCTAGACGAGGATTACGAGCGGATCTATATCGACACCCCGCCGGCGCTTAATTTTTATGCAGTTTCGGCGCTGATCGCGGCTGACCGTGTGCTGATTCCCTTCGACTGCGACAGCTTTTCGCGCCAGGCCCTGTATGGCCTGCTGGCCGAAATTGAAGACCTCAAGGAAGACCATAACGAAGACCTCGTAGTCGAAGGCATCGTGGTCAACCAGTTCCAGTCGCGTGCCAGCCTGCCGCAGCAGATGCTCGACGAACTGCTGGCCGAAGGGCTGCCGGTGCTGCCGGTGTACCTTGGCAGCTCGGTGAAGATGCGTGAATCGCACCACGCCAGCCTGCCGCTGATTCACCTGGAGCCCAGGCACAAGCTGACACAGCAGTTTGTCGAGTTGCATGATTTGCTGGAGCGCAGCGAGTAGGTATCTAGCCCGCTTCCTTATTGGGGGTAACAAGTACCGGCTTGTGGTTGAGATGCAGTACCGCGCCGGTATCGCCTGGGTGAAGTTCGTCGGTACGCACAAGCGCTATGACGAGATTGACGTGGAGACAATCTGTGAAGATTAAGCCGATTCGTAACGAGGACGATCCCCGAGCAGCATTCCAGCGCCTCGAAGCCATTTTTCAGTCTGAGGCGGGCACGCCTGAGGCTGATGAATTGGAAGTGCTTGTGACACTGATCGAAGTGTACGAGAACAGGCACTATCCCATTCACCCCGCCAATCCCATCGAGGCTATCAAGTTTTGTATGGATCAGCAGGGGCTCACGCCAAGAGATCTTGAACCGTACATCGGTCCAAGCGGGCGAGTTTCGGAAGTACTGAGCGGGAAGCGCGGGCTGAGCCTTTCCATGATCAAGCGCCTGCATGATGGCCTTCGCATTCCCTATGAGTCGCTGCTGGCAAGCGCTTGAAAACTAAACCCCCTGGCTGCGCACCCACTCCAACAACGCCTGGAGTGGAAACGCCCCGGCCTGGCGGCTGACTTCGCGGCCGTTCTTGAACAGCAGCAGGCTGGGGATCGAGCGGATGCCCAGTTGCCCGGCCAGGTTGCGGTTGGCTTCGCTGTCGAGCTTGGCCAGGCGGCAGCGGCCGGCCAGTTGGCGGGCGGCTTGTTCGAAGGTGGGGGCGAACGATTTGCACGGGCCGCACCAGTCGGCCCAGACATCCACCAACAGCGGTAGGTCGCCTTTGATTTGGCTGGCGTAGCTGGCTTCGGTGAGTTCGAAAGGGGCGCTCAGCAGGACCTGCTGTTTGCAGCGGCCGCATTTCGGCGCGTCGCCCAGGCGCTCGGCAGGCAAGCGGTTGAGGCCGTTGCAGTGGGGGCAGGGGATGACCAGTGGTTCGGACATGTTGGTTCCTCGAGATTATTGGGGCTGCTTTGCAGCCCATCGCGACACAAGGCCGCTCCCACAGGGTGGACTG
>NZ_DKJF01000078.1:0-9894 GCF_002454615.1 Pseudomonas sp. UBA6699 | reverse complement strand
GAGCGATCGGCCTCCCCGGAAGTGCTTCTTCAGCCTGACGAGAATATCTTCTCCCGCCAGGCCAGTCACAACATACAAGCAGCGACCGCAGCTCGCGATGCGCCGCGCGGGCGGCGCTCGATCTCACAAGCACTGCATATATTGTGGCGACCACCTGTCAGCCCTGATGCAATCCCTGTGGGGCTTGCCGGCGATTGGGCCATTGAGCGCTAGTTATTCGGCAGCAGGCTTACGCTTCTTCAGCGGCGCCAGGCCATCGGCGCTGGCCAGTGGCGCGTTGGCCTTCGGCTTGGCGGTAGGCTTGCGCTTGGCGGCCGCCTTCTTGTCGCCGGTTTTTTTCTCGATCTTTTTCTTCTTGCTCCCGGCCGCCTTGCCCGAGGCCTTGACCTTCTTCGGCCCGGTGTAGGTGCCCTTCACTTCCTTGATGACGCGGCGCTCGAACTGCTGCTTGAGGTAGCGCTCGATGCTGGACATCAGGTTCCAGTCATTGTGGGTGATAAGCGAGATTGCCAACCCTTCACCACCGGCACGCCCGGTACGGCCCACGCGGTGCACGTACTCGTCGCCGCTGCGCGGCATGTCGAAGTTGATCACCAGATCGAGACCGTCGATGTCCAGGCCACGGGCCGCCACGTCGGTGGCCACCAGCACCTTGGAGCTGCCCTGCTTGAAACGTTCGATGGCCAGCTTGCGGTCCTTCTGATCCTTCTCGCCGTGCAGTACGAAGGCCTTCACATCCTTGGCCACCAGGTGGCCGTAGATACGGTCGGCCAGGGCGCGGGTATTGGTGAAGATGATTGCCTTGTCGAAGGTTTCATTGGCCAGCAGCCACTGCACGATCTGCTCTTTGTGCTGATCGTGGTCGGCCGTGATGATCTGCTGGCGAGTGCCTTCGGCCAACTGCGAGACACTGTTGAGCATCAGGTGCTCCGGGTCTTTCAGCACCTTGCCGATGATGTCGCGCAGGGCCGCACCGCCGGTGGTGGCCGAGAACAGCAGGGTCTGCTCACGGTTCTCGCACTCCTTGCACAGGCGCTCCATGTCTTCGGCGAAGCCCATGTCGAGCATGCGGTCGGCTTCGTCGAGGATCAGCACCTGCACGTGGGACAGGTCGAGGTTGCCGGCGTTGAGTTGCTCGAGCAAACGGCCCGGGGTGCCGATCAGCACGTCCGGCACCTTGCGCAGCATGGCGGCCTGTTCCTTGAAGTCTTCACCGCCGGTGACCAGGCCCGCCTTGATGTAGGTGAACTGCGAGAACAGCTGCACCTGCTTCAGGGTTTGCTGAGCCAGTTCGCGGGTAGGCAGCAGGATCAGCGAACGGATTTCGACGCGCCCGCCTTTCAGGTCGACCAGGCGGTTGAGCAGCGGCAGCACGAAAGCTGCCGTCTTGCCGCTGCCGGTCTGCGCGGTCACGCGCAGGTCACGCCCTTGCAGGGCCAAGGGGATGGCCGCGGCCTGCACCGGGGTTGGCTCGACAAATTTAAGCTCGGCCACGGCTTTAAGCAGGCGTTCATGCAGGGCGAATTGGGAGAACACGGAGGTAACCTCAGGCAAGTGCGGGAAATTCAGTTGCATAGGGTAACGTTTTCTGCCGCCTTAGCCGAATTTCTTTTGGCAACTTTGTCGCCATCCGCGCTCTAATGGCACCTCGTTTCGCAACAAGACTGTATGCAAGCCCATGGATATCCAACAAATCTGGCGTGATTCCCTCGACCTGTGGGGCACCCTCGACCAACACCCCATGCTGCACGCGGCCATCGGCCTGGCGGTACTACTGCTCATCTCCCTGGTCATCGGCCGCCTGGCACGCTTTCTGATGCTGCACGGCGCGCGCCTGCTGGCACGCCAGCCGGCACTCAAGTGGCTGGACGACCTGCGTCACAACAAGGTCTTCCACCGCCTGGCGCAGACCACCCCGTCACTGGTGGTGCAGTTTGGCCTGAAACTGGTACCGGAGCTGTCCGATACCGCCCAGCACTTCCTGGGCAACGTCGCCCTGGCGTTCACCCTGCTGTTCATGACCATGGCGCTGTCGTGCCTGCTGGATGCCCTGCTCGACATCTATGCGCGCACCGAACACGCCCGCACCCGCTCGATCAAGGGTTATGTGCAGCTGGCCAAGATGATGCTGTGGATCTTCGCCTCGATCGTCATCGTCGCCACCCTGATCGACCGCTCGCCCCTGCTGCTGCTGTCGGGCCTGGGCGCCATGTCGGCGGTGCTGCTGTTGGTCTACAAGGACACCCTGCTGTCGTTCGTCGCCAGCGTGCAGTTGACCAGCAACGACATGCTGCATGTCGGTGACTGGATCGAAATGCCCCAGGTTGGCGCCGATGGCGACGTGGTGGACATTACCCTGCATACGGTGAAGGTGCAGAACTTCGACAAGACCATTGTCTCCGTGCCCACCTGGCGCCTGATGAGCGAGTCGTTCCGCAACTACCGCGGCATGCAGCAATCCGGCGGCCGGCGGATCAAGCGCAGCCTGTTCATCGACGCCGCAGGTGTGCGCTTCCTCACCCGCGAGGAGGAACAGCGCCTGTCCCAGGTCAGCCTGCTGGGCGACTACCTGGCCGGCAAACGCCAGGAGCTGCAAAGCTGGAATGAAGCGCTGGGCCCTGTGGCCGAACTGTCGGCCAACCGGCGCAAGCTGACCAATATCGGCACCTTCCGCGCGTTTGCCCTGGCCTATCTGAAAAACCACCCCAATGTGCACCCGAACATGACCTGCATGGTGCGGCAGATGCAGACCACCGCCGAGGGCGTGCCGCTGGAAATCTACTGCTTTACCACCACCACGGTGTGGGCGGACTACGAGCGCATCCAGGGGGATATCTTCGATTACCTGCTGGCGGTGTTGCCGGAGTTTGGCTTGAGCCTGTATCAGCAGCCGAGTGGCAACGACATGCGCGTGGGGTTGAGCACACGGGTGGCGCAAGAGCCTGTGCCGCGTCGGCTGGAAGAGATGAGCGAGGCTTGAGATTGCGGGGGCTGCTGCGCAGCCCATCGCGACACAAGGCCGCTCCTACAAGGGCGCGCAGCCATGCAAGCCTGCGCAATAGCCCGTTCCGCCTACGGCCTCAGAAGTCCACCTTGCCCCGCCCCGCCTTGACCGTACTGCGTCTGGCCTTCCCTTCGAGCCGGCGGGTCTTCGAGCCGAGGGTGGGCTTGGTGGGGCGGCGTTTCTTCTCGGTCTTGCCGGCAGCGATGATCAACTCGGCAAGGCGTGCCAAGGCATCCGCGCGGTTCTGCTCCTGGGTACGGAACTGCTGGGCCTTGATGATCAATACGCCATCGCCGGTGATGCGGCTGTCCCGTAGCGCCAGCAGCCGTTCCTTGTAGAACGCGGGCAGCGATGAGGCGCGTATGTCGAAGCGCAGGTGCACCGCGCTGGACACTTTGTTGACGTTCTGCCCACCCGCGCCTTGGGCACGGATGTAGCTCAGCTCGATGTCCGTATCCGGCAGTTGCACACCGTTGGAGAGGGTCAGCATGTCAGGCCTTGCCAGCCAGCGGCGCTCGCCCACGGCCACCCAGGCGGCTCAGCCATACCGAGGCGATGATGATCGCACCGCCAATGAACAGCCGCCCCAGTGGCTCGTGCTGGTTCCAGATCAGCAGGTTGAGCAGCAGCCCCACAGGCACATGCAGGTTGTTCATCACCGCCAGGGTAGCGCCGGATACCAGGCACGCACCCTTGTTCCACCAGTACAGGCCCAGCGCCGTCGGGCACAACCCGAGGAACAGCAACACCAGCCATTGCACATCTGTACTCGGCAGGTGCTGGGCATTGCCGAACAGCAGGAATGCCGGCAGCACCACCAGCAGGGCGCCGAGGTAGAAGTAGCCAAAACGGGTGTAGTGCGGCAGGTCGCTGGGGTTGCGTGCGACCAGGTGACGGTACAGCACCTGGCCGGCGGCGTAGGTGAAGTTGGCCAACTGCAGCAGCAGGAAACCGGTGAAGAACTCGCCGCTGATACTGTCAAAGCGGATCACCGCCGCGCCAGCCACGGCCACCAGAGCGGCCAGCAATGCCCAAGGGTTGAAACGCCGGTTCATGGCGTCTTCGATCAGGGTGACATGCAATGGCGTGAGGATGGTGAACAGCAGTACTTCCGGCACCGTGAGCACGCGAAAGCTCAGGTACAGGCAGACGTAGGTGATGCCGTACTGCAACGCACCGATCAGCAGCATCGAGCGCATGAAGCGCGGCTCGACCTGGCGCCAGCGGGTCAGCGGCAGGAACACCAGGCCGGCCAGCAGCACCCGCGCGAGCACGGCGAAGTAGCTGTCGACGTGCCCGGCCAGGTACTCGCCGATCAGGCTGAAGGAAAACGCCTGGATCAGCGCGACGATTATCAGGTAGCCCATGGTTGTCTCTCGTGAATCAAGGCGGCGACCTTAGCGGGTTGCAGGCTTTGTGATCAACCATTAGGAATGTGGGGGCTGTGCCGGCCTGTTCGCGGGCAAGCCCGCGAACAGGCCGGCACAGCCATCCACAAAACACCAGGTATAAAAAAGCCCGGCCACCAAGGCCGGGCAGGTACACCCAAAGGAGCAAAAACAGGTGTCAGGGTTGGGAATTCGATAACGCTCAGGCCACCGCCGCCAGTTTGGCCTTGGCCTGGTTGAGGCCCTTTTCGTGGAACTCGCCGCTCATGTTCAGGCCCTCGGCATGGATGAAGTCGACATCGTGAATACCGATGAAGGCCATCACCTGCCGCAGATACGGTTCCTGGTGGTCGCTGCTGGCACCGGCATGGATGCCGCCACGGGCGGTCAGGACAATGGCGCGCTTGCCGGTCAGCAGGCCTTGCGGGCCAGTCGGGGTGTACTTGAAGGTGATGCCGGCACGCAGCACATGGTCCAGCCAGGCCTTCAGGGTACTGGGGATGGTGAAGTTGTACATGGGGGCAGCCATTACCAGCACATCGGCCGCCAGCAATTCGTCGGTCAGTTCATTGGAGCGGGCCAGGGCCTCCAGCTCGGCAGCGCTGCGCTGCGCTTCGGGCTTCATCCAGCCGCCCAGCAGGTTGGCATCCAGGTGCGGCACCGGGTTCAGCGCCAGGTCGCGCAGCTTGATCTGATCGGCCGGGTGGGCAGCTTGCCAGTGCGCAATGAAGTCCTGGGTCAGCTGGCGGGAAACGGAATCCTGCTGGCGGGCGCTGCTTTCGATGATCAGTACGTGGGCCATGGGCGATGCCTCCATCGGCAAAAAGGTTGCGATTCGATGGAGGTAAGATTAAGGCTTGACCTATCGATAAAAAAGCGTAAAAAGTGGGTTCAACCTATCGATTAATCAGTTTATTCCGCGCTGCATTGCACGGTGATGCGCAGCTTGATGATCTGCCGGTTGAATTTGGCCGTGACGTCGGCGCTTTTCCCGGCCGCTACGTTCACCCGGCGCACCCGTGGCGCCTCCGGGCCATTACGGAAGGTCACCTTGCAGGCCGCCGCGACCTGCCCATAGTTGTTCAGGGTAATGGCGCCGATGTCGTAGGCGGTGTCGTAGGCGGTGTAGTCGAGCTTGACCCCGTCCAGGTGCTTGTCCACATCGATGGGATAAGCCATGGCCCCGAGGGGCAGGCACATCAATATTGCCGCACAACATTTCTTCATGGCCGCTCTCCTTGCAAAGAGCGCAGCTTAGGACAACAGGAGCGAAAGATGAAAGCGCCGCGCGTAACCCTTGACCAGTGGCGGACCCTGCAAGCAGTGGTCGACCATGGCGGGTTTGCCCAGGCCGCGGAGGCCCTGCACCGCTCGCAATCTTCGGTCAGCTACACCGTGGCCCGCATGCAGGAACAACTGGGCGTGCCCTTGTTGCGCATCGACGGCCGCAAGGCGGTGCTGACCGAAGCCGGCAGTGTGCTGCTGCGCCGCTCGCGCCACCTGGTCAAGCAGGCCAGCCAGCTCGAGGACCTGGCCCACCACATGGAGCAGGGCTGGGAGGCCGAAGTACGCCTGGTGGTCGACGCCGCCTACCCCAGCGCCCGGCTGGTCCGCGCGCTGGCCGCCTTCATGCCGCAAAGCCGTGGCTGCCGCGTGCGCCTGCGTGAAGAAGTGCTGTCGGGCGTGGAAGAAGTGATGCACGAAGGCATCGCCGACCTGGCCATCAGCAGCTACAGCATCGGCGGCTACCTGGGCGCCGAGCTGAGTGCCGTGGAGTTCGTTGCCGTTGCCCACCCCGAACACAGCTTGCACCGCCTGGGCCGTGAACTGACCTTCCAGGACCTGGAAAGCCAGCTGCAAGTGGTGATCCGCGACTCTGGCCGGGCCCAGCCACGCGACGTTGGCTGGCTGGGTGCCGAACAGCGCTGGACCGTCGGTAGCCTGGGCACCGCCGCCACCTTCGTCAGCAGCGGCCTGGGCTTTGCCTGGCTGCCCCGGCACATGATCGAGCGCGAGCTGCGCGAAGGCGTACTCAAGCCATTGCCACTGGACCAGGGTGGCAGCCGCCACCCACTGTTCTACCTTTATTCAAGCAAGGAAAAGACCTTGGGCCCGGCCACGCAGATTCTCATCGATTTGCTGCGCAACTTCGACACTGCGCCGCTGGACGTGCCCTTCGCAGCCCCCCCACAAGCTTGAAAGGACCGCGCCCATGGCCTACTTCGAACACGAAGGATGCACGCTGCATTATCAGGAATACGGCCAAGGCCAACCCCTGGTGTTGTTGCATGGGCTGGGCTCCAGCAGCCAGGACTGGGAGCTTCAGGTGCCCGTGCTCAGCCAGCACTACCGGGTGATCCTCATGGACATCCGTGGCCACGGCCGCTCCGACAAGCCACAGGACGGCTACCATATTGCAACCTTCAGTGCCGACCTGCTGGCCCTGCTCGAACACCTGCAAACCGGCCCGGTGCACTTCGTGGGCCTGTCGATGGGCGGCATGGTCGGCTTCCAGTTTGCCGTCGACCACCCTCAGTGGCTGCGCAGCCTGTGCATCGTCAACAGTGCCCCCGAGGTCAAGCGCCGCAGCCGCAGCGACTGGTTGTGGTGGCTCAAGCGCTGGGGCCTGGCACGCGTCCTGAGTGTCGAAACCGTGGGCAAAGGCCTGGCCGAACGGCTGTTCCCCAAACCCGAGCAGGCCGCGCTGCGGCAGAAAATGGCCCAGCGCTGGGCGCGCAACGACAAGCGCGCCTACCTCAAAAGCTTTGATGCCATCGTCGACTGGGGCGTGCAGGAACGCATCGGCCAGATCCAGTGTCCTACCCTGGTGATTGCCGCCGACCACGATTACACGCCGATACAACTGAAACAACGCTATGTCGCCCTGATCCCCAACGCCAGGCTGGTCGTCGTCGACGATTCCCGGCACGCTACACCCCTCGATCAACCCGAGGTCTTCAACCAGACCCTGCTGCAGTTCCTCGCAGCCGCTTCCACCCCTCAAGGATCTTTGAGCCCATGCTGAAAAAACTCCTGCTCACCGCCTGCTCACTCGCCTTCGCCACCAGCGTCATGGCCTCCGACAAGACCCCGCACGTGCTGCTGGACACCAGCTTCGGCCAGGTCGAAATCGAGCTGAACGCCGAGAAGGCACCGGTCAGCACGAAGAACTTCCTGCAGTACGTCGACAGCGGCTTCTACAACAACACCATTTTCCACCGGGTAATCCCCGGCTTCATGGTCCAGGGTGGCGGCTTTACCGAGCAGATGGTGCAGAAAGACACCAAGGACCCGATCAAGAACGAAGCCAGCAATGGCTTGCAGAACACCCGCGGCACCCTGTCGATGGCACGCACCTCCAACCCCAACTCGGCTACCAGCCAGTTCTTCATCAATGTCGCCGACAACGATTTCCTCAACCCGGGCCGCGATGCCGGTTACGCCGTGTTCGGCAAGGTAACCAAAGGCATGGAGGTGGTCGACCAGATCGTCAACTCGCCCACTACCGTGAAGAAAGGCATGCGCGATGTGCCGGCTGACCCGGTGTTCATCAAGTCGGCCAAACGTATCGACTGACCGCAGGCTGCACAGGGACGTGCAACCGCCTGAAGGCAGGCTGGAACAGGAGTGTCGCTACCCATGCTGTACCGTCGTTTCGAGCAACTGATCGACATCTTCCGCGAAGCACCCACCGAGTCGCCGCCGAGCACCGTGTGGGCGTTCTACCTGTATTACCTGCGCCAGGTCTGGCCCAGCTTCCTGGCGCTGTTGGTGGTCGGCCTGTTCGCCTCGCTGATCGAGGTAGCGATGTTCAGCTACCTCAGCCGCATCATCGACCTGGCCCAGGGCACACCCAACGTCAATTTCTTCAGTGAGCACAAGGGCGAGCTGGCCTGGATGCTGGTCGTGATCCTGCTGCTGCGGCCGCTGTTCTTCGGCCTGCACGACCTGCTGGTGCACCAGACCATCAACCCCGGCATGACCAGCCTGATCCGCTGGCAAAACCACAGCTACGTGCTCAAGCAGAGCCTGAACTTCTTCCAGAGCGACTTTGCCGGGCGCATTGCCCAACGCATCATGCAAACCGGCAACTCGCTGCGTGATTCCGCCGTGCAGGCGGTGGACGCGCTGTGGCATGTGCTGATCTACGCGGTTACCTCGCTGGTGCTGTTCGCCGAGGCCGACTGGCGCCTGATGCTGCCACTGCTGCTGTGGATCGTCGGCTACATCGGCGCGCTGTGCTACTTCGTACCCCGGGTGAAAGAGCGCTCGGTGATCTCATCCGACGCCCGCTCCAAACTGATGGGGCGTATCGTGGACGGCTATACCAACATCGCCACGTTGAAGCTGTTCGCCCACACCGATCACGAGCAGCAGTACGCGCGCGAAGCGATCCGCGAACAGACCGAGAAAACCCAACTGGCCTCGCGGGTGGTTACCAGCATGGACGTGGTCATCACCACCCTCAACGGCCTGCTGGTGGTCAGCACCACCGGCCTGGCGCTGTGGCTGTGGAGCCAATCGCTGATCACCGTCGGCGCCATTGCCCTGGCCACGGGCCTGGTGATCCGCATCGTCAACATGTCCGGCTGGATCATGTGGGTGGTCAACGGCATCTTCGAAAACATCGGCATGGTCCAGGATGGCCTGCAGACCATCGCCCAGCCTGTCACCGTCACCGACCGGCCCAACGCCCCGGCCCTGAAAGTCAGCCGTGGCACGGTGCGTTTCGACAATGTCGACTTTCATTACGGCAAGGCCGGCAACGTGATCGATGGCCTGAACCTGGACATCCGCCCCGGCGAGAAAATCGGCTTGATCGGCCCTTCCGGGCCTGGCAAGTCGACCCTGGTCAACCTGCTGCTACGGCTGTACGACGTGCAGGGCGGGCGCATCCTGATCGACGGCCAGGACATTGCCGAAGTCAGCCAGGCCAGCCTGCGCGCGCAGATCGGCATGATCACCCAGGACACCTCGTTGCTGCACCGTTCTATCCGTGACAACCTGCTGTACGGCCGCCCCGGCGCCAGCGAAGCCGAACTTCAGGAAGCCGTGCACCGGGCCCGCGCCGACGAGTTCATCCCACAGCTCTCGGATGCCCAGGGCCGCAGCGGTTTCGATGCCCATGTGGGCGAACGCGGAGTCAAGTTGTCGGGCGGCCAGCGCCAGCGTATCGCGATTGCCCGGGTACTGCTGAAGAATGCGCCGATCCTGATCATGGACGAAGCCACGTCGGCGCTGGACTCAGAGGTCGAGGCAGCAATCCAGGAAAGCCTGGAGACGCTGATGCAGGGCAAGACGGTGATCGCCATTGCCCACCGGCTTTCCACCATTGCCCGGATGGACCGGCTGGTGGTGCTGGACAAAGGCCGCATTGTCGAGCTTGGCAGCCACAGTGAACTGCTGCAACAGCAGGGGCTGTATGCCCGGTTGTGGCACCACCAGACCGGGGGCTTTGTCTGGGTTGACTGACGCCTGTAATGGCCCTATCGCTGGCAAGCC
>NZ_DKJF01000072.1:0-15854 GCF_002454615.1 Pseudomonas sp. UBA6699 | reverse complement strand
GCGGCGCTCGATCTAACAGGCGCTGCATATCTTATGGCAACCACCTGTCAGCCCTGATGCGATCCCTGTGGGGTTCATCCCCGAAATAAACAGCGTGGTAGCACTCACCGCCAATCCGCTTTGTCAGCAAAAAACGCCCGAGCATTCGCCTCCAGGCTCTGCAGATGGTACCCGCCCTCCTGCACAATCAGGCATGGCAAGCGCAATGCGCGGATACGCTCGCCCAACACGGCAAAGCCCTCGGTCGTCACCGCCACCTTGCTCTGGGGGTCCAGCTCATAAATGTCGAAGCCCAGCGACAACACCAACACTTGCGCATCAAAATCCTTCACCGCAGCCAGTGCGGTGTCCAGCCGGCTCAGGAAGTCCGCTTCGCTGGCGCCGTGGGGCATCGGCAGGTTGAGGTTGTACCCCTCCCCCTCACCACGGCCGCGCTCGTCCTCGAACCCGGCTACGCCTGGGTAGAAGTTGGTCGGGTCGCCGTGCACCGACACATACTGCACATCGCGCCGGTCGTAGAAGATTTCCTGGATGCCTTGCCCGTGGTGCATGTCGGTGTCGAGCACCGCCACCCGGCTGTAGCGGCCGCGCAAGGCCTGGGCAGCGACGGCAGCGTTGTTGATGTAACAGAAGCCACCCGCCGCATCGAACCGCGCATGGTGCCCCGGTGGCCGGCACAGCGCGTAGGCCGCGGGCTCACCCTCGGCAATGGCCTTGGCGCCAGCTACCGCGCTCTGCGCGGACCAGTAGGCCGAATGCCAGGTACGCTCGCCTACCGGGCAACTGCCATCGGCCAGGTAGCGCGCGGCCTGGGCGAGAATGCCACGCAAGGCGTTGGGCTCACGCACGAAGATGTTCGACATGACCTCGTCGCCCCAGTCCTCGGGCACTTCCTTCCAGCGCGCATGGGCTTCTTCGAGGAAGGCCAGGTAGGCCTCGCCATGCACCGCCGCCAGCGGCTGCAGGCCAGCATCCTCTGGCTGGCGGATGTCGAAGCCAAGGTTCCTGGCAGCCTGCAGCAGGCGCTGGGCGCGCTCGGGCACTTCCTGGGGGGGGCGCATGGCGCCACGCGAGTAGTAGCTGCGCGGGTGATGCAGCAATTGCTCAGGGTGGAAGTAGCAACGCATCAGGCTTCTCCTGGTTCGACACGGCCGGCGCGGGCCAGCACGGCATTGAGCAATACATCGGCACCCTGGCGGGCATCGTCGGGCAGCACATCCTCGGCTTCGTTGTGGCTGAGGCCGCCGATGCAGGGAATGAACACCATCGCCGTCGGGCAATAGCGGGCCAACAGGATGGCATCGTGCCCAGCGCCACTGACGATCGACTGCTCCGCATAACCCAGGGCATCTACCGCTTGCTGAACAGCGGCCACACAGTCCACGTCGAACGGCGTGGCCGGGCTGACCCAGTGCCGCTCGATGCGCACCTGCAAACCGCGCTGGCGGGCGATGGCCTGCAGCGCCAGGGTCAGGTCGCGCTCCATGGCCTCGATGGTTTCATCGCGGTGGTGGCGTAGGTCCACCGTGAATTGCAATACCCCGGGGATGGTGTTGCGTGACGACTTGGCGATGGTCAGCTCGCCGACAGTGGTCAGCGCCTCGGGGGCATAGTCTGCCGCCAGCCGCTCGAGCGCCTGAATCATCTGCGCCGCGCCGTACAAGGCGTCCTTGCGCAACGGCATCGGCGTGGTGCCGGCATGTGCGGCCATGCCTTCGACGGTCACATCCAGCCAACGAATAGCCTGGCCACCGCTGACCACACCAATGGCCTTGGCGTTATCTTCAAGGATCGGGCCTTGCTCGATATGCGCTTCAAAATAGGCATCCACCGGCCCGCCCAGCGGCCGCTGGCCAGCGTAACCGGTACGCTGCAACGCTTCGGCGACGCTGATGCCTTGCGCATCGCGTATGGCCAAGGCTTGCTCCAGCGCCAGGGTGCCGGTGAACACGGCCGAACCGAACATCGCCGGGGTAAACCGGGCGCCTTCCTCGTTGGTCCACACCGCGAGCTCCAGCGGCTTGCGGGTGCTGATGCCCAACTCGTCGAGGCGGCGCACCACCTCCAGCCCGGCCAGCACGCCATAGACACCGTCGAAACGGCCGCCCTCCGGCTGGGTATCCAGGTGGCTGCCAATCATCACCGGGGCGGCGTCGGGGTCGGTGCCAGGGCGGCGCGCGAACAGGTTGCCGATGGCATCCACGCTCAGCGTCAGGCCCGCTTCGCGGCACCAGTGGCTGAACAGCTCACGGCCAGCCTTGTCTTCGTCGCTGAGGGCCAGGCGGCAGCTGCCACCGCGTGCGGTGGCGCCGATTTCGGCCATGGCCATCAAGCTCGCCCACAGGCGTTCGCCATTGCTTTTCAACATGTGCAGGTACTCCAGAATGAATCGGTTCGCTCAGGCCAGCTCAAGCTGCTGGCTGCGCGCGTACTGGCGCGCCAGGGCAAGCACGCAGACCAGCGAAAGGGTGGCGATCAGCGTGTAGAACACTGCCATCGGCCACCACTGCCCTGTGAAATGGTGGGCCAGCCAGGTGCCGATCAACGGGGTCAGGCCCCCGGCGATGGCGCCACACACCTGGTAGGCCAGGGAAATGGCGGTATAGCGCACACGGGTGTCGAACATGCCGCTGACGTAGCCTGCGATGACCGCGTAGAACGAGGCCATGCAAGCAGCGGCCAAGGCGATGCCGAGCACGATCAACGGGCCTTGGCCCGAGCTGACCAGGGTGAACATAGGGTAAGGCGAGGCCATGGCCAGCATGGCCACCAAGGCCAGAAAGCGAGTGGCGCCGAGCTTTTCCGACAGCCAGGCAGCCAAGGGCTGCACGCAAAACTGGATGATCGCCACGAAGAACAGGCACTCCAGGATCAGCGAGCGCTCCAGGTGCAGCTGCTGGGTGGTGTAGCTGATCATGAAGGTATTGGTGAAGTAGACCCCGGCAATGCCCAGGGTGTTGGCACCGATGCACAGCAACAGCGGGCGCCAGGCGCTGCGCAGCACCTCGAAGACCGGGGCCTGCTCCTTGCGCCGGGCCGTTTCTGCCTGCTCGCGGCTGGCGATGAACTCGGGCGACTCGTTCACCCCCAGGCGAATGGCCAGGCCGACCAACAGCAGCAAGGCGCTGGCCAGGAACGGCACGCGCCAACCCCAGCTCATCAGGTCTTCTTCCGGAAGGCGGGTGACCGCGCCAAAAGCCAGCAGTGACAGAATCAGGCCCGCCGGGCTGCCGAGCTGGGCGAACGAGGCGAAGAAGTTGCGCCGCCCTTTGGGGGCATGCTCGCCGGCCATCAGCACGGCCCCGCCCCACTCGCCGCCCACCGCAATGCCCTGGACGATGCGCAGCAGCACCAGCAGCACCGGCGCGCTGGCGCCGATTTGCGCATAGGTCGGCAACAGGCCGATGCACACCGTGACGATGCCCATCATCAGCAAGGTGATGACCAGCGATTTCTTGCGGCCGATACGGTCGCCCACATGGCCGAAGACGATTCCGCCCAGCGGCCGGGCGAAAAAGCCCACGGCGAAGGTACCAAACGCTGCCATGGTGCTGAACAGGCTGTCATCGGAGGGGAAGAACAAGGCACCGAACACCAGGGCCGCGGCGGTGGCATAGATGTAAAAGTCGTACCATTCGATCATGGTACCGATGAAAGCGGCGGCAGCGGCACGGCGTGGCTGGGCGCAAGTGGCGGGCTTCATGGGGGCTCCTTTGCTTGTTGTTCTGGCAGGAGTGACGGGAATTCACGGTCGCGCTCTGACGGCGCTTGGCTTGTGGGCCTCAATGCCTATGATTTATCGGGCCAGGGCTATGATTAGTCAATTTTCTATTTATTATTCCAACTATTAACCCTGCTTATCATAGAGCCTTGCCATGTCTGACCGCCTGCTCAACGACCGCCTCGACTGGAACCTGCTGCGTACCTTCCGCGTCATTGGCCAGGAACTGTCAATCAGCCGCGCCGCTGCCCGCCTGCATCTCACCCAGCCGGCAGTCAGCCAGGCCTTGAAGCGCCTGGAAGAACAGCTTGGCCGCCAACTCATCGCCCGTCGTGGGCCGCGTTTCGTGCTGACCGAAATGGGCGAACAGCTGTTCCAGCTGGCCGGCGAGGTGTACGGGCAGATGTCGCAGATCGGCAGCCTGCTGGCGCAGCCCACCGACGAACTGGTGGGCAAGGTGCGCTTGCTGATGATCAGCCGCATCGTCAGCGACCGCTTCGACGACTTCCTGGCCGACTTCCATCGCCAACACCCACGGGTGGACCTGGAAATCGACGTGATGCGCAGCTCCGACATCGTCGCAGCCTTGCAAGAGAAAACTGCCAGCGCAGGCTTGAGCTTGAACCGGCGGGCCCAGCCCAGGCTGGAGCAACGGCTGTTCCTGCGCCAGCGTTACGCGTTCTTCTGTGGCAAGCACCATGCACTGTTCGGCCAGGCCGAGGGCGACTTGCAGCGGGAGAACTTCGTCAGCTTCACCAGCGACCAGATTGGAGGCATGTTGTCGCCACTGACCATTTTCCGCGACCAGCAGGGCTTTGCCGGGCGCATCGTGGCCTCGTCACCCAGCCTTGAGGAAGTGCGCCGCCTGGTAATTGCCGGGTTCGGCATCGGCTGCCTGCCCGAGCACGTGGTAGCGCCGGATGTTGCAGCTGGGCTGCTGTGGAAGCTGCACCCGCTGGAGGGCATTGCCGATGTGGACATTCACCTGTTGTGGAACCGGGACCAGCGCTTCAGCCGGGCCGAACAGGTGTTCATCGAGGGGCTGCAACAGCGCCTTGACTGACCTGCAGCGCCATCACCGGCGCTGCCAAGCGCGCATCGCGCCGGTGGCCTTGGCCGCCTTGTAGTGCAACTTGGATCCGATCAGGGGAAAGGGTATGCTGACATATAGCTAAATGCCATCACCCAGGCCGGCGCGATGCCTGCCTTCAAGGACGAACCCTTTGCCCAGCCACCCTACCCGCCATACCATTGCCCGCCAGTGGCAATTGCTCAAGCTGCTGCCAGGGCGCCACCCGGGCGTGAGCTCTACCCAGTTGCAACGCGCCCTGAGCGGCGTGGGCCACACCACCAGCAAGCGTACCGTAGAGCGCGACCTGGTCGAACTGGCCGCCCTGTTCCCGCTGCAATGCAACAGCAAGGGCATGCCCTATGGCTGGTACTGGCAACCGGGCCTGAGCCTGGAGCAAGCGCACCAGTTGCAACCCGACGCGCTATGCCCGGCGGCCCAGGTGGAGCTGCGCGCCTGGGTCGATGACGCCCTTGCCCGGCGCCTGGAGCAGGCGCCGCTGTCGGCCGACATGCAACTGACCGCGCAAGGCGACGGTGGCGCTGTGCTGGTGGCCACGGTAGACGACAACCGGGCGCTGATGAGCTGGCTGCTGTCCCAGGCCGGCGCTATCCGCGTGCAGGCCCCCAAGGCGCTGCGCCTGGCCATGCTGGCGCAATTACGCCAGAGCCTGGCCCTGCACGAAACGGTTGGTTGAAACCATTGGCGGGCGCTACTGGCGCAGCCGCTCCAGCGCCTGCAGCACGAACGCGGTAGCGCGCTCCACCTGCCCTTCCCGGCAGGCGATACCCAACTGCCGCCACAGCCCGGGCCGCAGCGGCCGGTGGGCAATGCGCTGATCAAGCTCGGCGGCCTCCCCCTCCTGCGGCAGCAATGTCGCGCCATACCCGGCACCGACCAGCTTCTTGATGGCATCGTTGTAGTTCAGCTCGATACGCGGCTCGGGGTGCAACCCCGCCGCCGCAAACCACTCGTTAGTCACCCGCGACAGCTGGGTACTGCTGTCATTCAGGATCAACGCCCGTTGCGCCAGCCAGGCCGGCGTGACCTTGGCCGGGGGCTGCCAGTCGGTCGGCACGTAGGCCAGGATCGGGTCGCGCCGCCAGGGTGTTACGGCCAGCCCCTTGACCGCCACCTGCGGCAACGCCACCACCGCGACATCCAGGGTGCCCTCGCGCAAACGCGCCAGCGACGCTTGCGAAGTGAGCACCTGCACTTGCACATCGATCCCCGGATGCTCCACCCCTAAGGCGGCCAACGCCTGTGGCAGCAGGTGGGCGATGGCCCCGGTCGAGGCCCCCAGGCGTACCCGGCCGCTCAGGCCCTGCACCTGGCGGCGAACTTCGTCCAACGCCAGGTCCGCGTCGGCCAGCAAGCGGCGGGCGCGGGCCAGCAGCGTTTCACCGATGGCCGTGGGCCGTACCTGGCCGCGGGTACGGTTGAGCAACGGGGCGCCGACGCGCGCCTCCAGCTCGGCCACGTGCAGGCTGATGGTGGGCGGCGCCAGGTTGAGCTGGCGAGCCGCCTCGGCAAATGAACCCAGGTCGCTGATGACCACCAGCGTACGCAGGCGGTCGAGGCTGATTTCACGCATGGTCGCTGCGGCTTCCTCACAAAACAAAGACTGACGGCTGAATGCCAAGGCAGCTTTCAGGGGTAGGTTGACCGCCAGAAGGCCAGCACATCATTCAGAAAATCTGAATGCGCTGATCATGATATTCAAATTTTCTTTAGCAACGCCACCCGCGAACATAGGCCTTCCCCTCCCCAACCCGGACCCCGACCATGCATACCCCTGTTGTCTTCATCGACGGCGACCAAGGCACCACCGGCCTGCAGATCCACGCTCGCCTCCAAGGCCGCTGCGACTTGCGCCTGCTGACCCTGCCCGAAGCCGAACGCAAAGACCCTCAACGGCGTGGCGAGGCGATCAACAGCGCCGACATCGCCCTGCTGTGCCTGCCCGATGCCGCCGCGCGCGAAGCGGTGGCCGCCATCCACAACCCGCAGGTGCGGGTGATCGACGCCAGCTCGGCACACCGCACCAGCCCAGGCTGGGTGTATGGCCTGCTCGAACTGGACCCGCACCAAGCCGAACGCATTGCCCAAAGCAAGCGCGTCAGCAACCCCGGCTGCTACCCCACGGGCGCCATCGCGTTGCTGCGCCCGCTGGTCAAGGCCGGCCTGCTGCCTGCCGATTACCCGCTGAACATCCACGCCATTTCCGGCTACTCCGGCGGCGGCCGCGCGGCGGTAGAACGGCATGAACAGCCCGCTGCCGACAAAGCCCCGGCCTTGCAGCTGTACGGCCTGGACCTGGCGCACAAGCATGTGCCCGAGATCCAGCAGCACGCCGGGCTCTCGGCACGGCCCCTGTTCATGCCTGGCTACGGCGCCTACCGCCAGGGCATCGTGCTGAGCATCCCGCTGCAATTGCGCCTGCTGCCCGGGCAGGTCAGCGCCGAACAGCTGCAAGCCTGCCTGGAACAGCATTACCAGGGAGCCCGCCATGTTCAGGTAATGCCCCTGCACCAACAAGGTGGCGCGGCCAACCTCGACCCTGAAGCCCTGAACGACAGCAACGACCTGCGCCTGGCGCTGTACGCCAACCCTGAACACGGCCAGGTGCTGCTTACCGCCATCTTCGACAACCTGGGCAAAGGCGCGTCGGGCGCGGCGGTGCAAAACCTGGACTTGATGCTCGGCGCACTACAGGCACGCGGCTGATGGGTCAAAACCGGTTAGACTGTACAGCCCGCGCCCTCCCGGTGCGGGCTGTACAGTCCAACCGCCGGAGCCTGCCCCCCGATGTTCATCCTGAGCCGCCTTGACAGCGTGCCGCCCGAGTCTTTCCAGAACCAGATCCGCGAGCTGGTGATTCACAACGTCGGTGAATTGAGCAGTGTCGCGATCACTGCAGACAACCCGCTGTACCCGCTGTACCAGTACGGCGTCGGCATGGAGGTGCACCAGTACCTGCAAGCCCTGGACGGCACTCGCGGCCTGGCCGTGGCACTGACCCTGGCACTGGATGCCGAAGCGCCTGACCAGTTGTTGGGCTTTGCCTTGTCGCTACCCGCCGAGGACGATGAGCAGGCCTGTGCCCTGGCATTCATGGCCGTACGCGCCAGCCATCGGCGCCAGGGCATCGCCCGGGCGCTGCTGGGCGACCTGCAGGCGCGCCATGCCTGCGTCGAGCTGAACGCCTTCGCCAACCAGGTACCGTGGTTCGAAGCCATGGGTATGCAGGTGGTGGCCGCCAAGGGTCCGCAGGTGCTGATGAGCAGCACCGGCCAGGCCAGCGGGGCACTGATCGGCCGCCTGGACATCGCCCCCATCTACCAGACCGCCGAGGTGCTGCAGATTCATACCTACCTGCTCAACCAGCAAGGCGAGGATGCGATGATCGAAGCGGAGCAGATGCGCGACGAGCGGCTGGACGCGCTGACCGCACAGGCGCAGGAGTGTGTGCGCCAGCGCCAGCACGTGCACTGATCGCACCGTCAAGCACAACGCTCAGGGCCGCACCGCTCAAGCTCGGCGCGGCCCGGCGGCTCAGCCATGCACCCAGCGCCGGTGCAGCCCGCGCGCCAGGGCATCGAGCAGAAAGCCCAGCACACCGATCAACAGCACCATGGCCATCAGCTCGGAGTACGCCAGGCGGTCGCGGGTATCGAGAATGAAATAGCCCAGCCCTGCACTGACGCCCAGCATTTCGCAGGGCACCAGCACGATCCACAAAATCCCGATGGCCAGGCGCACGCCCGTCAGCACATGGCCTATCACCCCCGGCACGATCACCTTGCACAAGGTTTCCCAGCGCGTGGCACTCAGGCTGCGGCTTAACTGCAGCCAGCGCGGGTCCAGTTGCCGCACCCCGGCGGCGGTGTTGAGCAGGATCGGCCACAACGCAGCGAACGCCAGCAAAAAGTAGATCGGCTGGTCACCCACGCCCATCAGCATCACCACCACCGGCATCCACGACAACGGCGAGATCATGCGCAGGAACTGGAATGCCGGCGTGGTCGCCGCCTCCAGGTGCCGGTAGCTACCTACCAGCAACCCCAACGGCACACCGATCAGCAACGCCAGCAACAAACCCACCAGGATGCGCTTGAGGCTGATCCAGATATGCCCGTAGACCTCGCCCTGCCCCAACAGCTCGACCAGGCTGGCCAACGTGGCCTGCGGTGCAAACCGGGCCGACAGGCCATCGGCCTGGCCGAACACGGCGACCCCGGCCCACCACAGTGCCAGCAAGCCCAGCAACCCGGCCAGGCCAAGCCCGGCATGTACTACGTGCGTACGCATCAGACGGCGAACTCCTCGCTGCGCTCGTAGTTGTCGGCTATGCCGAACACCGAGGGCCCGCCCACGGCGGCAATGGCGTTACGCACGAAACGGTCATCCACCAGGTCGCGGGCAGTCTGCGCCGGGTCCAAGCCGGCGAGGAACGCGTGGTCGCCTTCGATCAGGGTCTGCTGCAAGCGCTTGACCAGTGCTTCGGTGTAGCTCGGGAACGGGTAAGGCTGGAAATCGATGCGCTTTTCGTCCCACTGCTGGTGGCGAATGGCGCCGCTGGCGATATAGCCGGCACGGTCCTCGGCCGCCGGGGCAAGGACCTTGGCCAGCACCGCCGGGTCATGGGGCGTGTACTTGTTGGCGCCAGCACGCGACAGCAAGGCTGCTGCTTCAGCGCGGTGGTCGCGGGTCCAGTGCTGGGCCTTGACGATGGCATTGACCACCCTCTGCGACCACTCGGGGCGGTTGTCGAGGTCGTGTTCGTGCATGAACACCACGCAGCAGGCATGGTTGCGCCAGACATCGCCCGTGAAGCGCTGCACGCGGCCAACCTTGAGGTTCTCGGCCAGGGCGTTGAACGGCTCGGCGACGATGTAACCGGCTATGCGCTTGCTGGCCAGGGCCGGTGGCATGTCGGAGGGCGGCAACACCAGCAGGTTCACTTCATTGTCTGCCAACGCCGCACTGGCCGGCTTCGACACCGGTGTCAGGCCGTTGTCGTTGAGCATCTGCTGCAGCACGACGTTATGGATCGAGTACCAGAAGGGTATGGCCACGGTCTTGCCACCCAGTTGCTTCATGTCTGTGATGTCGGGGGCGACTGTCAGGCCCGAACCGCCCACGTGGTTCCACGCCACCACCTTGGCCGGCACCTTGCTGGCATAGCGCGCCCACACGGTCATTGGCGACAGCAGGTGAATGACGTTCACCTGACCAGAAATGAACGCCTCGATCACCTGTGCCCAGCTGCGCAGCAATACCGGGCGTTCGGCCTTGATACCCTCGGCTTCGAACAGGCCGTTGTTGTGCGCCACCAGCAAGGGCGTGGCGTCGGTGATCGGCAGGTAGCCGATACGTACCGGCGCGTCCGGCTCGGCAGCGGCGCGGGCCTGCAGGCTCGACAGCAACGGCAGTGCACCGGCGGCGGTGAGCATGGCGCCCAGCTTGAGAAAATCACGTCGTGAAGACGAGGAACAACAGTCATCCATGCACATGGACAGCCTCCGAGGCCTGGGGGGTTGGGGTGGGTTCGACCGTGCGGCTTGCTCGCCGGAGCGTCTTGAGGATTTCAATGCGCAGGGCGCCCAGTTCTTCTACCCGCTGCGTGCGCGGCTGCGGCAGGCCGATGTGCCACTGGCCGAGGATGTGCGCTGGATGGTCGCCCAGCAGCAGCACACGGTCGGACAGCAACAGGGCTTCGTCGATATCGTGGGTGATCAGCACCGCCGCCGTGTTGTGGGTGGCGATCAATTGCAGCAGCAATTGCTGCATGTCGGCACGGGTGACTTCATCCAGCGCGCCGAACGGTTCGTCGAGCAACAGCACTTCCGGCTGCCGTGCCAGGCAACGGGCCAGCGCGGTCCGCTGGGCCATGCCGCCAGACAGCTGCGCCGGGTAGTGGCTGCGGGCGTGGCCCAGGCCCACGGCGGCGATAGCGTGGTCGATACGTGCACGGCGTTCGGCAGCCGCCAGCTTGGGCTGGCGGGCGAAGTCCAGGCCGAAGGCGACGTTTTTCTCCAGGCTCAGCCAAGGCAGCAGGCTGGGGTCCTGGAAGGCTACCGCCAGGCGCGGGTGTGGGCCCTGCAGCGGCTGGCCATGCAGCCGCACGCTGCCACCACCCGGCTGCTGCAGGCCGGCCAATACCCGCAACAGGCTGGACTTGCCAACGCCGCTGGGGCCCAGAATGCTCACCACCTCGCCGCGCCCCAACTGCAGGTCGAACTGCGCCAGCACTTGCTGCCAGCCGCCCTCGCCCGGGTAGCCCAGGCTGATGTCACGGGCTTCGAGCAACATTGCACTCATGCGGCGCCTGCCTGGCGGTGCAGCTCGGCCCGCAGTTGCACCAGGCTGGGCGTGACGATCGGCAAGAACGCCGATTCGCGCCAGCGGCGGGCAAAACCTTCGCCATACTCGCTGAGGTAGGCTTTGCCACCACTGGCCTGCAATTCCAGATGCACCGCGTCGGCGGCACTTTCGGCCAGGGTGATGCGCAGCTTGAACAAAGCCGCCGGTTGTTGCAGGAAGCGGCCATCGAGCAAACCTTGCTTGAGTTCGCTGACGGTATTCTCCAGGCGCTCGCTGAGCACCTGGCGGGCTTCGTCCAGGAATGAGGCACGCCCCTGCAGGTGGGCCTGCACTTCGTCCAGTGCCCGGCGCGCCAGGCCAATGGCCATGCCGCACTGCAACCCCAGGAAGGCCGGGCGTACCTGCGGCAGGAACACGCGGGCATTGTCGTGCAGCAACCAGTCACGTGCCAGCGGCACCTGGTGGAAGGCCAAGGCAGCGGTGTTGCTCGACTGCAAGCCCATCAGTTGCAAGTCGTCGGAACGATGCAGGCCCTGGGCATCCGAAGGAATGGCCAGTACGAACGGAGCACCGCCCGCGTCGTCCTCGATGGCCGCCGCTACCACGAACCCACTCTTGCGCAGGTTGGTCACCCAGTGCAGGCGGCCCTCCAGGTGCCAGCCATCGCCCGCCGGGCGGCCGCGCACTTGCAGGGCTTCGATGCCAGAGAGGAACTTCATGGCATTGGACAGGCCGGTGGCACCGGCCAGCTCGCCGGCCAGCAGCTGTGGCAGCAAGCGCGCGCGCAGCGGCTGGTTGGGGCTTTGCAACAGGTACTCGATAAAGGCGCGCTGGCCCCAACATACGAAAGCGGCAGCCAGCGAGCGGCTGGCAATGGCAGCGATGGCCTCGACGGCGTCGGTCACCTGCCCGCCCGTACCGCCCAGGGCCGGGTCGACGCCCACGCGCAGCAGTTGCGATTCGGCAATTTGCGCCAGCACGTGCTGCGGCTCGCACAGGCCCCGATCTATGGCCTCGGCATTGGCATCCAGCCACTGTCGAAATGCACAATCCTGCATGGTCTTGCTCCTTTGAGAACGCCGGGCCGCCTGGCGGCCCCTTTGCGGCACATGGCCGCTCCTACAACTACCGCTGTACCGCCGCTAGCAGGGGCAGATCATGCAGTGGGCTGCCAGCGGTACTTGCCAAGCTCGTCATTGAGCGGCGTTTGGGCGAACACATTAGCAAAGTTGCACAGGGTTGCGAGGCTCACGCCAAGAATCACTTCCAGCGCATTGCCTTCGCTGAAGCCGGCATCCCGGAATGCCTGGTAGGTGGCCTGGCTCACATTGCCGCGGGTCGCGATCACTTCACGGGCGAAGGCGGCCAGGGCTTCGTAACGGGCATTGGGCAGCTCGCCGCGGGCCCGCAGGGCATCGACCACCTCCTGCGGCAGCTTGGCCTTGTTCAACGCCACGGCGGTGTGCCCCGCCACACAGAAATCACAGCCATGCTGGGTGGCGGCAATCAGTTGCACCACTTCGCGGTCGGCCAGGCTCAGGTCGGACTTGCCGTTCAATGCCGAAACGGTCACGTAGGTTTCCAGTGCCGCTGGCGCGTTGGCCAGCACGCCGAGCAGGTTGGGGATGAAGCCCGAATTCTTCTGCGCGTTCTCAAGGAACGGGCGCGCTGCTTCCGGGGCGCTTTCCAGGGTGTGTAAGGTAATGCGCGAGGACATGGAGTGGTCTCCCTGATGGATGTCACTACAGTCTGGTGGTTATAAGAAGTACCCTCCATATTCATCAGTCGCCTTTCCTTGCTCCTGAGTCTTTGCATTAGATGATTTCGTCCGCCGCGCTCGTCGATTGGTTATTAGAAGGCCTGGAGCTGGATGCCAGCCTGTTTCATGTCGGCCGCTACTGTGGCGGCTGGCACGCCAGCACCCAGGGTATGGGCCGTGCCAGCTTCCACTTGGTGGTGCAGGGCGATTGCTGGCTGCACCTCGACGGCCAGGCGCAGCCGGTGTGCCTGAAAAAAGGCGACGCCGTGTTCCTGTTGCGCGACCTGGGTTATCGCCTGTCCAGCGACCAGGACGCGGCAGGCGCCTGTGCGCAACCGCGTCAAACCATGCAGGCGCTGGACGGCGACGCCAGCGATGGGGTCGGCCTGGTCTGTGGCTTCTTCCGTTTCCAGTCGGGTTTGTCTTCGCTGATTGTCGAGGGCCTGGCCGACTGGATCCTGCTGCGTGCCGAAGACCCCGCCGGGAGCGCGGCGGGGGCGTTGTTCGGGCTTATCCTGGACGAATGCCAACGCCAAACCGGGCCTTCGCAAACCTTTCTGGAGCGCCTGACGCACTTGCTCTTTCTGTATGCACTGCGCCAGCAAGTGCATGCCGGGCAGCCCCTGGGCGGGCTGATCGCGCTTGCTCGGCAGCCGGCGTTCGCCGGGTTGCTCGAGCAACTGATCGAGCAACCCGGCCAAGCCTGGACACTGGAGAGCATGGCGGCCTGCACCGGGTTGTCGCGCTCGGCTTTCTTCAAACGCTTCAGCGAGCTGGCCGGGCAGTCGCCAGGCCAAGTGCTGCTGGCGTTGCGTATGCGCCATGCTTGCCGGTTGCTGCAGGCGGGCAACACGGTGGAGCAAGTGGGTGCACAGGTGGGGTACCAATCGGTGGCCGCTTTTACCCGGGCCTTCGCCAAGGCAGTAGGCATACAGCCAGGGGCCTACCGGCGCGGCCACGAAGGGCGTTAAGCGGCTCTACTGCGCCGCAAGCCGGCTTGCGAGGCGCCACGTTGAAGCTGATTTCCCGGATAAAACCGACAATTTTCCTTGGGTTTATCAGCAGATCCCGTAACTTGAATGCCTGTTCAAGAATGATGGCCATATGGCATCATCGCATCCAAAAACAGTAAAGAGGGTGAGATCTACAACCGACTTTGCGGTGCATCCGGAGCCTGGCGCCACTGCGGTGACACCGGTAGCCGCCTGCGTTCTCGAGGCCTGCACGCCACCATCAAGGAGTACTTCATGCAGTTGAGGAATTTGAAGATCGGCATTCGCGCAGCATGCGCATTCACCCTGTTGGGCGTTCTGGTGCTGATGATGGGCCTGATCGCACTTTACGAAACCCGGCAGATGGACAGCGCTACGGACGAGATCCGGGTGACCTGGATGCCGGCAGTGGTAGCCCTCAGTGGAATCAGCACCGACCTGGGCCGCGCCCGCGCCCTTACGTTACGTGCCGCGCTCGACGACAACAGCGATGATCGCAAGCGCAACCTGCAGATGCTGGACAGCATCAACATCGAGCTTTCCAAGGGCTTGAAGCATTACGCTGGCATGGTGGCTGCCACCGATGACCAAAACCTGTTCAACGCTTTCATGACTGCCCATCAGCAGTATTCCGACGTACAGGGGCGTGTGCTGCAGGGGCTCACCAGCGGGCGGATGGACGACGCCAGGCAACTGATCAGCGGGCCGCTGACCCAAAGCGCCGATAGCATGATGCAGGCCATGACCGCGCTGATTGCCTACAACGGCACAAGTGCCGAGCAAGCCTCGCAGCGCAGCAGCGATGTGGCTGACGAAGCGTTCCAGGCGCTGATAGGCGCGCTGTTGGTGATTGTGCTGGCGCTTGCCGCCATCGCCACCCTGCTCACCCGCAGTATCGTGCGGCCGTTGGCCGAGGCCGTGGCCGTGGCTGAACGCGTGGCCACCGGCGACCTGACTCGCGAAATCCAGGTGGTGGGCCGCGACGAGCCGGCCTTGCTACTGCGCGCGTTGAGCCGCATGCAGACCAGCCTGCGCGACACCATTCGGCAAATAGCCGCCTCGTCCGACCAGCTGGCCTCGGCGTCCGAAGAGCTGCACACCGTCACCGAAGACACCAGCCGCGGCTTGCACCAGCAAAGTGCCGAAATCGACCAGGCGGCCACGGCCGTCAACCAGATGACCGCGGCGGTCGAGGAAGTGGCCAACAATGCGGTGAGCACCGCAGACGCCTCCAGAGGTGCCGACCAGACTACCCGCGATGGCCGCGACCGGGTCAACCAGGCGCTGGCCTCCATCCAGCACCTGGTGGCGGACGTGACCGGCACTTCCAGCGAAATCGAACAGCTGGCCAGCAATGCCAACGAGATCAGCCGGGTGCTGGATGTGATCGGTGCAATTGCCGGGCAGACCAACCTGCTGGCGCTCAACGCCGCCATCGAAGCCGCCCGCGCCGGTGAGGCAGGCCGTGGCTTTGCGGTGGTGGCGGACGAAGTTCGTGCCCTCGCCCACCGTACCCAGCAGTCGACGGCCGAAATCGAGCAGATGATTGCCGGGATCCAGAACGGCACCGAGCGCGCGGTGACCGCGATGCACAGCAGCCAGGGGCGTGCCACGGGCACGCTGGAAGTGGCCGAGGGCGCCGGGCAGGCGCTGGAGGTGATTGCCGAAGCGATGGCCTCGATCAACCAGCGTAACCTGGTGATAGCCAGTGCCTCGGAACAACAGGCGCAGGTGGCCCGTGAGGTGGACCGCAACCTGGTGAATATCCGTGACCTGGCCATGCAGACCTCGGCGGGGGCCAACCAGACCAGTGCGGCAGCGCAGGACCTGTCGCGCCTTGCCGTGGACCTGAATGGCATGGTGGCAAAGTTCAAGGTCTGATCTGAGATAGCCGGGGCCGCATCGCGGCCCATCGCAGGCAAGCCAGCTCCCACAGGGATAGCATCAGGGCTGACAGGTGTTTGCCACAAGATATGCAGCGCCTGG